>WFTU01000260.1 GCA_015485375.1 Paracoccaceae bacterium
ATACGATCATGATCGTCGGGGCCAACCCGCTGGAAACGCAGACCAACCTGTTCCTGAACCACATGCGTACAGGGATGGAAAACGGCGCGCGGTTCATCATGGTCGATCCGCGCCGCACGGTGACGGTGAATGCCGCCGAGGAAATCGCCGGTACCGACAACGTGCTGCATCTGGCCATTGATCCGGGTTCGGATATGGTGCTGTTCAACGCGCTGTTTACATACATCGTCGACCAGGGCTGGACGGATAACGATTTCATCGCCAATTCGACCTTCACATCGGGCGAGGCGGTTCCGGAAGACGCGGCACATCCGTCGGGTCTTGGCAGCCTTGACTATGCGCTGGCAACCTGCCGGACCTCCACGGCCGAGGCTGCGGAAATTTGCAAGGTGGACGAGGCCGACATCATCAAGGCTGCGGAATGGCTTGCCAAACCCAAGGCTGACGGTTCGCGCCGCAAGGCCGTGACCGGCTATGAAAAAGGCATCATCTGGGGCAACGACAACTACCGCACCATTGGCGCCCTGCTCAACATCTCGCTGGCAACCGGCAATGTCGGTCGCGAAGGCGGCGGTTGCTGCCGTCTGGGTGGCCATCAGGAAGGTTACTACCGTCCCTCGGACGCCCATGTCGGTCGTCCGGCCACCTATGTGGACCAGCTGCTGATCTCCGGCGGTGGCAAGGTGCAGCATGTCTGGGCCTGCGACCACTACAAAACCACGCTCAATGCCTCGCAGTACAAGCGGGTGCATCGCAAGCGGGCCGAGATGGTCAAGGATGCCATGGATGCCTCGGCAGCCGGCACCCGTGACCAGCAGGTTGACGCGATCGTTGCGGCCGTGAATGCCGGCGGACTGTTTGTTGTGGATGTCGATATCCACCACAGCCAGATCGGGCAGAGCGCGCATGTGATCCTGCCGGCGTGTGAAAGCAACGAGATGAATCTCACCTCGATGAACGGCGAACGGCGCTTGCGGCTTTCGGAAAAATACATGGATCGCTACGGCAACTCCATGCCCGATTGCCTGATCGCCGCGAAACTGGCCCAGAACATGGAGCGCGTGCTGCGTGAGATGGGTGAAGATTCCTATGCCGACCAGTTCAAGGGCTTTGATTGGGAAACCGAGGAAGACGCCTTTATGGACGGCTATAACTCCGGCAATCCGGACGTGACCTATGACCGCTTGCGCGCCATGGGCAACAACGGGGTGCAGGAGCCGGTTCAGGGCTATGTCGATGGCAAGCTTGTCGGTGTCGAGCGGCTCTATATGGACGGGGTCTTTACCCGCCATGGCCGCGAGGACGGCAAGGCGCTGTTTCTCGCCGCCCAATGGCGCGGTTTGCAGGCGCCGGGCAAGGAGCAGGAACGGGCCAGCTACAAGTTCTGGATCAACAACGTTCGCGCCAATATCTTCTGGCAGAACCAGTTCCTGGACAAGGATAACGACTTCATCCAGGACCGTTTCCCCTATCCGTTTATCGAGATGAATGCCGACGATATGGTCGAAATCGGCCTGAATCCCGGCGATCTGATCGAGATCCACAACGAGAACGGTGCGACACAGGGCATGGTCTATCCGACCGACACCGCGAAACGCGGTCAGGTGGCGATGGTCTTCGGCTCGCCGTCCGGCTCTCAGGGCAACGTGGTGAACCCAGGCGTGAACGAGCTGGTCCTGCCGGACTACAAGCACACCTGGGGCGATATCCGCAAGCTCGCGGATGCAACTCCGAGTTCTGCCCATGTTTCCTTCAAGTCGAAGGAATACACAGCCTAGGACAGGCTGAAACGACGAACTCGGGCAGCCCTCGTGGCTGCCCGAAACTGTTTGAGGCGTAAAATATTTACGATATTGGCCATCAGATACTTTTCTGGCGGATCTGTTTCCGAGCACTATTGAGTGCGGCGAACCGCGCCTGCCGCCCTGAAAAAGACGGAAAATTCCGGATTTGGCATCCGCCGACCGCTTCCACTTCTCGGTTGTGCTGCATATCAAATCGCCAAGTAGGCTAGTTTGTGAGACTATTAAAGAGACTACGGCCCGCGTCGGGGCGGCGTTTTCCGCTTAAGTCATTGAAAATATGTGGAGGCGAGTACCGGAGGATGCGATAGAATATATAAAGTAACATAAAAACAAAGTGTTATGGTGGTTCAAGTATTCTGATGTCACACACAAAGACTCACATCCGTGATCACATCAAGGTATTTCAGGCGGCAACGAAGGGAGTTTCCTAATAACCCTATATCATAATGTAATTATAAGAATAATATGGTGGCGCTGCTAATATTGTAGCACGCAGTTGTAGCA
>WFTU01000261.1 GCA_015485375.1 Paracoccaceae bacterium
GTTTAATGGCCTGCGCCACCAGTTGTGGCGCGGTCATCAGGGCTTTGACCAGCCGGGTTTCTTCGGCTTCGTCGATCACATCGCGCTGGCGGGCGGCGGCGATGGCGAGCGTGGCAAGCACCGAGAGCTGGCAGGTGAACGCCTTGGTCGAGGCCACGGAAATCTCCGGTCCGGCCATGATTTGCAGGCTGGCGTCGGCCTCGCGACTGATCGAGCTTTCGGGGACATTCACGATCGCCAGCACATGCGCCGCCTTGCCCTTGACGTAGCGCAGGGCCGCGAGCGTGTCGGCAGTCTCGCCCGATTGCGAGATAAAGATCGCGCCCTCGCGCCCGTTCATCGGCGGCTCGCGGTAGCGGAATTCCGAGGCGACGTCGATCTCCACGGGGATACGCGCGATCTGCTCGAACCAGTATTTCGCCACGTTGCAGGCATAAAACGCCGTGCCGCAGGCGACCAGAACCAGACGGTCCAGCCCGCTGAAATCGATATCCACCGGCAGCGAAACCGCAGTGCGTTCGGGGTTGAGGTAATGCGACAGGGCGAAGGCCATGACCGAAGGCTGCTCGTGGATTTCCTTGGCCATGAAATGACGGTAGCTGCCCTTGTCGATCATCACCTGATCGACATTGACGATACGCATGTCGCGCTCGACCGGATTGCCGAGGGCATCGAAAATTTCGGCACCACTGCGATGGAGAACAGCCCAGTCGCCCTCTTCGAGGTAGGTGATGCGGTTGGTGAGCGGGGCCAGCGCCAGCGCGTCGGAGCCGATGAACATCTCGCCATCGCCATGCCCGATAGCCAGCGGAGAACCGCGCCGCGCCGCGATCATCAGGTCGTGCTCGCCGTCGAACAGGAAGGCCAGTGCGAAGGCCCCGTGCAGGCGCGCCAGCGTCGCGGCGGCGGCCTCGACCGGCGTTTTGCCCTCGGCAATGTAGGCGGCACAAAGCTGCGCCACGACTTCGGTGTCGGTCTCGGAGGCGAAATTCACGCCGTTGGCCGTCAACTCGTCGCGCAGCTCGCGGAAGTTCTCGATGATGCCGTTGTGGACCACGGCGACCGGTCCCGCGCAATGCGGGTGGGCGTTTTCCACATTGGCCGCGCCGTGGGTGGCCCAGCGGGTGTGGCCGATGCCGGTGGTGCCGGAGAGCGGGCGCCCGGCCAGCAGGGTTTCCAGTTCCGAGAGCTTGCCAACCGCGCGGCGGCTTTGCATGACGCCATTGTCCAGCGTGGCAATACCGGCGCTGTCATAGCCGCGGTATTCCAGACGGTGCAGGGTCTCCATGATGACGGGGGTCGCGGGGCGTTTGCCCAGAATGCCTACGATGCCACACATGATATTCTCCTGCCGTCGGGTTTTTGCCTCTGCTTGAGGTCTACTTTGGCGGGGTGGTGGGGTTCAACGGTTAATATCCGGTTGAAACAGATTTGAAACATGCCGTGAGGGGGGGTAGTCCGAAGCGTTTGAAAACCACTAAACCGGTTTAGTGGTTGTGTTTCGGGACAGGAATGGCTGCTGTATTTGATGGAGATGCGAAAATTATATGTTATAATTCATATGGTTAAGAGGCTATCGATAGAACCGCTAAACCGGTTTAGTGGATAGGAAAGGCACAAAAAAACGGGCCGCGAAACCTCGCGACCCGTCGGTTTTTCCGGCGTATCAGGCCGCATTGGAATCGGCACCAAACCGCCCATAGAAGCTTTCGCCTTTTTCTGCCATCTCTCGCAGCAGGGCAGGGGCTTCGAAGCGCGCGCCGTATCTGGCTTTCAGGTCGTCGCAGATTTCGACGGCCTTTCCGGCACCCAGAATATCCAGCCAGCTGAACGGACCGCCCGACCATGGCATGAAGCCCCAGCCGAGGATTGCGCCCACGTCGCCCTCGCGGATGTCCTCCAGCACGCCTTCCTCGAGCGCGCGCACGGCCTCCAGCGTCTGGATCATGGCCAGACGGTGCTTCACATCCATGAAGTCCGGCTGATCATCCTTTGGCGGCCAGTTTTCGCGCAGACCTTCCCAGAAGCCCTGACGCTTGCCCTTTTCGTCGTAGTTGTAGAAACCGGCCTTGGACTTGCGCCCCAGACGGCCCTCGTCGAACAGCTTGAACAGAACCTCGTCGGCGCTGTCGTCATAGGAATCACCCATGGCCGCCTTCGTCGCCTTGGCTATTTTCACACCGAGGTCGATCGAGGTCTCGTCATTGAGCTGCAACGGCCCGAGCGGGAAGCCGAGCTGCTTGGCGCCGTTCTCGATCATCGCGGGGTAAACGCCCTCGTGCACCATCCGCAGCCCCTCGTTGATGTAGGGAATGATGCAGCGGTTGGCATAGAAGAAGCGGGCATCATTGACCACGATCGGCGTTTTGCGGATCTGGCGCACGAAGTCGAGCGCCTTGGCCACAGCCCGCGGCCCGGTTTTCCTGCCCTTGATGATCTCCACCAGCAGCATTTTGTCCACGGGGCTAAAGAAGTGGATGCCGATGAAATCCTCCGCCGAGCGGCTGGCCTTGGCCAGTTCGGTGATCGGCAGGGTAGATGTATTGGTGGCAAAAATCGCCTCCTCGCCCAGTTGCGCCTCGGCACGGCGGGTAACGTCCGCCTTCACGCCGACATCCTCGAACACCGCCTCGACAACCAGGTCGGAGCCTTGCAGGGCCTCGTAATCGGTTGTGGCCAGCACACGGCCCGCGATCTCCTGCGCTTTTTCGGCCGAGACCTTCTTGCGCTGCACGCCCTTGTTGAGGATGTCCTCCACATGCGCCTTGCCCTTTTCGGCGGCTTCCAGCGTCTGGTCGATCAGCACGACCTCGATACCGGCGCGCGCGGCGACATAGGCGATGCCCGCCCCCATCATGCCGGCGCCCAGAATGCCGAGTTTTTTCACGCTCTGGTCCGGCACATCGGGACGCACCGCGCCTTTTTCCAGCGCCTGCTTGTTGATGAACAAAGACCGGATCATGGCCGAGGAACTCGGGTTCATCAGAACCGATGTAAACCAGCGCGCCTCGATCTTCAGGGCGGTGTCGAAATCGACCAGCGCCCCCTCATAGACCGCCGCCAGCAACGCCTTGGCCGCCGGATAGACGCCTTGCGTTTTGGCATGCACCATGGCCGAGGCCCCGACATAGGTCATGAACCCCGCAGGGGAGTAGGGCGCCCCGCCGGGCATTTTATAGCCCTTCTTGTCCCACGGTTTGATAATGTCGTCATGGCTGGCGTTCAGAACCCAGTCCTTCGCCCGTGCCAGCAATTCATCGGCAGGCACGACCTCGTCAATCACACCGGCGGCTTTCGATTTGGCCGGCGCCAGCATTTTGCCCTCCAGCAGCAGCGGCGAGGCGGCCATGGCCCCCATCATCCGCACCAGCCGCGTGGTGCCGCCCGCGCCGGGGAAAATCCCGACGAGGATTTCCGGCAGGCCGATCTTGGCCTTGGGATTGTCGGCGACAAAACGACGGTGACAGGCCAGCCCGATCTCCGTGCCGATGCCCGCCGATGTCCCGGGCGAGGCCCAGGCCACAGGCTTGCCGCCCTTGTTGGTTTTCGCCTCCATGCCCGCGCGCTCGATCTTGCGCAGAACGCGATGGCCTTCCATGGTGAAATTGAACAGCCCCTCGGCAGGGTTGTCGCCCGCTTCCTCGCGGATCGCGCCCAGCACGTTCAGGTCCATCCCGCCGGCGAAATCCTTTTTCGCCGAGGTGATGATGATGCCTTTGACAGCCTCGTCCGCCAGCGCCTTGTCCATCAGGGTGTCGAGCAGCTCGAACCCTTCGCGCGACATGACGTTCATGCTCTTGCCTTCGACGTCCCATGTGATGAAGGCAACGCCGTCGGAATCCACGTTATATTTGAAATCTTCGCTCATGATCCCGCTCCTTACACACGTTCGATTATGGTTGCCGCACCCATGCCGGATGCGATGCAGAGGGTCGCCAGCGCCGTGCCTTTGCCCGAGCGTTCCAGCTCGTCCAGCGCCGTGCCGATGATCATCGCACCGGTGGCACCCAGCGGATGACCCATGGCGATGGCGCCGCCGTTGACGTTGACCTTGCTGTCCTCGACGTCGAATGCCTGCATGAAGCGCAGCACCACGGCGGCGAAGGCTTCGTTGACCTCGAAAATATCGATGTCGCTTATGCTCATGCCGCTTTCGCGCAGGATCTTCTCGGTCGCCGGAACCGGTCCGGTCAGCATGATCGTCGGATCGGTGCCTATTTTCGCGGTGGCGCGAATACGGGCGCGCGGTTTCAGGCCGTTGCGAATACCGAATTCCTTGTCGCCCACCAGAATGGCCGCCGCCCCGTCCACGATGCCCGAGGAGTTGCCGGCATGATGCACATGGTTGATTTTTTCCAGATGCGGGTATTTCAGCATCGCGACCTTGTCGAAACCCGGCATGACCTCGCCCATGTCCTTGAAGGAGGCCTTCAGCGCGCCAAGGGTCTGCATATCCGTTTCGGGGCGCATGTATTCGTCGCGGTCCAGAATCGGGATGCCGTTCTGGTCGCGGATGGTGATGATCGACTTGTCGAACCGCCCTTCGTCCCAGGCTATTTTCGCACGGCGCTGCGATTCAACCGCCAGCGCGTCCACGTCGTTGCGGGTGAAACCGTATTCGGTGGCGATAATATCGGCCGAAATCCCCTGCGGTACGAAATAGGTTTTCATGGCCAGCGTCGGATCGACGGCAATCGCCGCCCCGTCCGAGCCCATCGGCACACGGCCCATCATCTCGACCCCGCCGGAGACATAGGCGCTGCCACCCCCGCCGCGGATCTGGTTGGCGGCCATATTGGTCGCCTCGATGCCCGAGGCGCAGAAACGGTTGACCGAAACGCCGGGCACCTGTTCATCAAAATCCGAATAAAGCACCGCCGAGCGCGCCAGACAGCCGCCCTGTTCGCCCACTTGCGTGACGTTGCCCCAGATCACATCCTCGATCTGTTTGGTGTCCAGATTGTTGCGTTCCTTGAGCGCATTCAGGATCTCGGCCGACAGGCGCACCGAGGTGACCTCCTGCAACGCGCCGTCCTTGCGGCCCTTGCCGCGCGGGCTGCGCACGGCGTCGTAGATATAGGCTTCTTCCATCGTATCCTCCGTTGGAAAATCAGGCCCGGTCGGCTGGCGAGCCGGGCATCATGTCATAGGGGTGTTTCCAGCCCGGTTGCGCCGCAATGCGGTCCAGCCAGGCGTCGATATTCGGGTAATCCTTGCGCTCGAACCCGAAGGGGTCGGGATAATAGAGATAGCCGCAACAGGCAGTATCGGCGGCCGAGATCGCATCCCCGACCAGCCAGTCACGCCCGTTGAGCGCGGTGTTCAGCGTCTGGTAAACCGGCTTCAACCGGCCGAGCATGAAATCGATGACCGGCTGCGGGCGCTTGTCCTCGGGCAGGAAATTCATCAGGAAGCGGG
>WFTU01000262.1 GCA_015485375.1 Paracoccaceae bacterium
AGCGGTGGACCTTGACGATGGTGCCATCAATCATGGCATATTCAAAGTCGGCATCTTGGCTTAACGCCTTGAACATCCGGTAAAAAGCGTCGGCTTTGACCCACCTTCGAAACCGTTTGAAAACGCTGTTCCACTTGCCGAACTCCTCCGGCAATTCCCGCCATTGCGCCCCCGTACGCACGATCCACAAAACCGCTTCCATAAACAGGCGTGGGTCTCGCCCTGTCTGACCGGGGTCACTTTTCTTTCCAAGGGTGAAAGGCTCGATAATAGCCCATTGGGCGTCGTTCAAAACTCTTCGGGTCAAGGCTGCTCTCCTGTCGTTTGCAACCTTGAATCACAGATTGACACGTTTGTGAATCCTGAACGTCAACACGCCCTAGCGAGTTTCGAAAAATTTGTCTTTGAAAAATCCGCCTATTTCAGTTCCGCGACGTTCAGCTCTGACGCCTATTTCCGTTCCGCGACGTTCAGCTCTTTGGCCTTTTTCAGTTCCGCGAAGTTCAGCTCTTTGGCCTTTTTCAGTTCCGCGATGTTTGACGCCAGAACCAAATTCGACGATGTGCGCTTTCTGACAGCCGTGCCGGAGTTTTTTGCGGCCGATATATACGAGGACACGACCTTTACCCTGCCGGAAAACTATCGCGACAACTGGCCTCCGATGACCGGTGCAGTGATCATCTCGGGCAGCGATGAACCGCAGGAGGTCATGTCGGCAAAGGAACAAAAGCGCGCCTATAACCGTTTGCGGCTGTTCATGAACAAGAATTTGCAGGTGGAGGAGGAGCAGTTTTTCCATCGGCAGGAAATGCGCTGCAAGAAGATAACCGACCATTGGTCCCACCGTCCGGTCTATTGGTTGTTCGAAATTTTTTCCGATTACGGCAACAGCGTCGGGCGGCCCATGGCGGGGTTGTTTGCCCTGTGGGTTGTGGGCATTATGGCACGGCTGGAATGGTCGGCGGGCAATATCTGGGCCGATGCAGGATCAACCACCTACTCCATGGGCTGGAGCTTCGCCAATCTGTTCCCCTTCTTCGGGTTCCGTCGGTTGTATTTTTCCGGTGAGAACCTGACCACGTGGCAATCCTTCATCGGCGGGGCCGAAACGGTGGCGGGATTTATCCTGCTGTTCCTCCTCGGTCTCGGCCTGCGCAACCGCTTTCGCTTGCGCTAGCGCGCCTGCGGGCATAAAGGAATCCCCCATGAGAATTTTGTTTCTTGGCGATGTGGTCGGGCGCACCGGCCGCAAGGCGGTTGCCGGACATTTGGGGCGTTTGCGTTCCGAATGGCGGCTCGATTTTGTCATTGTGAATGGCGAGAATGCAACCGGCGGCATGGGGTTGAACCGTGGCCACGCGCAACTGTTGCTGGACGCGGGGGCCGATGTGTTGACGCTTGGCGACCACGCGTTTGACCAGCGCGACATGCTGACCGCGATCGAGCAGGAAAACCGCATTATCCGCCCGATGAACTACGCCCCCAACGCCCCCGGCGTCGGCGCGCGCATGTTCACCGCGCAAAACGGCCAGAAGGTCTTTGTGGCGCAGGCCCTCGGGCAGGTGTTCATGAAGCGCCCCTTTGCCGATCCGTTCTCGGCGCTGGATGCGGAACTGAAAAAAGCCCCCCTCGGCGGGCTGGCCGATGCCGTCGTCGTGGATTTCCATGCCGAGGCCACATCGGAAAAGGTCGCCATGGGCCACTGGCTCGACGGGCGCGCCTCGCTGGTGGTCGGCACCCACACCCATGTGCCGACAGCCGACACGCAGATCCTGTCCAAAGGCACGGCGTTTCAGTGCGATGCCGGCATGTGCGGCGACTATGACAGCGTGATCGGCATGGACAAGGCCGAGCCGATGCGCCGTTTCGTAACCGGTATGCAAAAGGGCCGCTTCACCCCCGCCGAGGGCGAGGCCACCCTCTCCGGCGTATTCGTCGAGACCGGCCGCGACGGGCGCGCCAAAACCGTCGCCCCGGTGCGCGTCGGCGGACGTCTGGCACAAGCGGGGCCGGAGTGAGGAAACACGCGCCGCTCTATCTGGTCCTGCTGCTGATGGGGGCCACATGGGGGATCACGCCGGTTCTGATGAAAATCGCGGTGAACGGCGGCTACAAACCCCTCGGGATCATCTTCTGGTCCGGCGTGATCGGTTTTCTGCTCTCGGTCTTTTCCACCGCCCTGCGCGGCAGGCGTCTGTTCGGCGGGCGGCGTCACATCGGCCTCTATATCGGCATCGCGCTTCTGGGCGCTGTGCTGCCGAACTATTTCTCCTATGTCGGCATCACCCATCTGCCCGCCGGAATCATGTCCATCATCATCGCGCTGGTCCCGATGTTCGCCATGCCGATCGCGCTGGCGCTGGGGTTGGAGAAATTCTCCACCGTTCGCCTGTTCGGCGCGCTCTGCGGCCTCGGTGCCATCTTCCTGATTGCCGGACCGGAGGCCAGCCTGCCGGACCCCGACAAGGCGATATATGTTTTCATCGCCATCCTCGCCCCGCTGTTTTACGGCGGCGAGGGCAATTTCCTGATCCGGTTCGGCGCGCGCGGCCTCGACCCGCTGCAAATCCTGCTCGGCGCCTCGCTGGTGTCCGCCGCGCTGACCCTGCCGGTGGCGCTGGCCGCGGGACAGTTCGCCAATCCGCTCACCCCGTGGGGCGCGCCGGAATGGGCCATCGTCGGCACCGCGGTTATCAGCTGGGGCACCTATGTCAGCTATATCTGGCTGATCGGCAGGGCAGGGGCGGTGTTCGCCTCGCAGGTTGCCTATACGGTCACCGGCTGGGGCGTGGTCTGGGCGATGTTGCTGCTGGGCGAGCGTTATTCCCTTTGGGTCTGGGCGGCTTTCGCGCTGATCCTGTTCGGTATACTGTTGGTGCAACCGCGCGAATCCGAACCGGAGGGTTAAATGCCCGAGTTCCTGACCACCGACCCGATGCCCGCCGTCATCAGCCTCGCCGTTGTCGCCATCATGTTCGTGCTGTTCATCCGCGAGAGCTACCCGACCGAGGTCGTCGCCCTTGGCGGTGTCGCCCTCCTGCTGGTCACCGGCGCGCTTCCGGTGCGTGACCTGCAACAGGCGTTCTCCAACCCCGCCCCCTGGACTATCGCCGCGATGTTCGTGCTGTCCGGCGGGCTGGTGCGCACCGGCGCGCTCAACGCCATGACCGCACTGGTCGCCCGCCATGCGGAGGCCCGCCCGAAAACCGTTCTGGCCGCGCTGGCGGGCTTCACGCTGCTGGCCTCGGCCTTCATGAACAACACGCCCGTGGTGGTGATGATGATCCCCGTGGCTGTCGGTCTGGCTGCCAAAATGGGTATTCCCTCCTCGAAACTGCTGATCCCGCTCTCCTACACCGCGATCCTCGGCGGCATGCTGACCCTGATCGGCACCTCGACCAACCTGCTGGTGGACGGGGTCGCCACGGCCGGGGGACTGGACCCCTTCGGCCTGTTCGAGGTCACGCCGCTGGCCATAATCCTCGTGGCTTTCGGCATGGTCTACATCCGCATCACCGGCGCGCGCCTGCTGCCGGACCGCGCCTCCATGTCCGACCTGCTCGGCGGGCGCAAACAGATGAAATTCTTTACCGAGGTCGCCGTGCCCGACGGCTCCCCGCTGATCGGCGAGGAGGTCGGCAAGGTCACCCTGTTCAAACGGCAGGGGATGCGCCTGATCGACGTGCTGCGCGGCGATGAATCCCTGCGCCGCTCCTTGCCCGAAGTCTCCCTGCAAGCCGGCGACCGCGTGGTCCTGCGCACCGGCGTTGACGAATTGCTGGGCCTGAAAGAGGACGCCTCGGTCGAACTCGTCGACCAGCTCTCCAAACGAAAGACCACCACGGTCGAGGCCCTGATTTCCCCCGGTTGCCGCCTCGTCGGTCATTCGCTCGGCAGCCTGCGCCTGCGCCGCCGCTACGGGGTTTATCCGCTGGCCGTGCATCGGCGCAGCCAGAACATCGGGCGGCAACTGGACGATATCGTGGTGCGCGTCGGCGACACCCTGCTGCTGGAGGGCGCGCCCGAGGACATCGAACGCCTCGCCCGTGACGAAGGGCTGGTCGATATCGCCACCCCCGCCGCACGCCCCTACCGCCGCCGCCACGCGCCGGTGGTGCTGGCGGTGCTGGCGGGCGTGGTGACCCTCGCCGCGCTCGGCCTCGCCCCGATTTTCCCGCTCGCGGTGATCGGCGTGGCCATCGTGCTGCTCACCCGCTGCATCGACGCCGAGGAAGCCTTCGGTTTCGTTGACGGTCGCCTGCTGGTGCTGATCTTCTCCATGCTCGCCATCGGCGCGGCGCTGCAAGGCTCCGGTGCCGTCGTCCTGATTGCCGAATCCCTCGCCCCTTACCTCGCAGGCCTGCCCGCACCGCTGCTGATCTGGGGCATCTACCTGTTGACCTCGGTGATGACCGAGCTGATCTCCAACAACGCCGTCGCCGTGGTCGTCACCCCCGTCGCCATCGGCCTCGCCCATGCCATCGGTGTCGATCCCCGCCCGCTGGTGGTGGCCGTAATGGTCGCCGCCTCGGCCAGCTTCGCCACCCCGATCGGCTACCAGACCAACACGCTGGTTTACGGCCCGGGCGGTTATAAATTCACCGATTTCATGCGCATCGGCATCCCGCTCAATATTTCCATCGGTATCCTCGCCAGCCTTCTGATCCCCGTTTTCTGGCCGCTATGAGTATTTTGTCAAAGAAGAAATCCCATGCAGATTGTTAAAGGTCACTGGCAACTGATCGCGATCACCCTTGCGGTCTTTATGCTGTGGCAAACGCCGCTGATGCTGCCGCTGAAAATTCTGGTGGTATTCATGCACGAGCTGAGCCACGCCATCGCCGCATGGATCACCGGCGGATCGGTCGAGAGCATCTCCGTTTCACCCCGTCAGGGCGGTCTGACCATAACCCGCGGCGGCAACGGATTTTTGCTGACCTCTGCCGGCTATATCGGTTCGTTGCTGATCGGGGTGTTGCTGTTCACCGCAGCCCTGCGCAGCCGCGCCGACCGGCAGATGATGGCGGTGCTGGGCGTTGTGATGCTGGTGGTGACAGGCCTGTATATGCGCGAGATATTCGCACTGGCTTTCGGTGTCGCCGCCGGTGCGGCGATGCTGGCCAGCGCCCGTTTCCTGTCCGCAAGGGTCAATGATCTGGCGTTGAGGGTGATTGGACTGACCAGCATGGTCTATGTCCCGTTTGACATCTTCGACGACACCATCGCCCGCTCCGGCGTGGAATCAGACGCCTATGCCATGTCGCAGACCTATGGCGGTCCGGTGATGTTCTGGGGCGGCCTATGGTTACTGATCAGCCTGCTGGTGATCTGGAACAGCCTGCGCCGCCTCGGGCGCAACAGCAATATATAGGGGCCGTATGCCCCTTTCCCCCCGCTGCACGATCCTGTAAAAACGTCCCGAACCACGGGGCGCAGACGATATGACACGCAAGACTATCATCAAACGGTGCGAGGCGGCCGGCCTGCGCATGACCGAGCAGCGGCGCGTTATCGGGCAGGTGTTGCAGGACAGCGCCGACCATCCGGATGTGGAGGAACTGTATGCAAGAGCCTCCGGCATCGACCCGAAGATCAGCCTCGCCACGGTTTACCGTACCGTCAAGCTGTTCGAGGAGACCGGCATACTGGAGCGCCTCGAATTCGGTGACGGGCGGGCGCGATATGAAGATGCGGAGCGCGAGCATCACGATCATCTGATTGACATCAACACCGGAACTGTTATCGAGTTCGTCGACCCCGAAATCGAGGCCTTGCAGGAAAAGATCGCCGCAAAGCTGGGATATGAATTGCGCGGGCACAAGCTGGAGCTTTACGGGGTTCCGATTTCGAAAAAGAACAAGGGCTGATTCCGGCGTCCCCGCGCCGGTCAGGGCGTGACGCATGGGACAGAAGAAATCCGACAATCTCGTGGGTATCCTGCTGATGCTGGGCGCCATGGCGGCCTTCGCGATCGAGGATATGTTTATCAAGCAGCTCTCCGGCGGCATGGGGACGGGGCAGATACTGGCGATCCTCGGGCTGGGCGGCTTCCTGATTTTCGCCACCATCGCGCGGCGCGCCGGCAAACGGGTGTTTACCCGCGAACTGCTGTTGCCCGCCGTGATGCTGCGCAATTTCGGCGAGATGCTCGGCACGCTCGGCTATGTGCTGGCGGTGGTGCTGACGCCGATCTCCAGCGCCTCGGCCATTTTGCAGGCGACGCCGCTGGCGGTGGCGCTGGGTGCGGCGCTGTTTCTGGGGCAGGCCGTCGGCTGGCGGCGCTGGCTGGCGATTGCGGTCGGTTTTGCCGGTGTGCTGATCGTCATCCGCCCGGGGCTGGAGGGCTTCCGCCCCGCCTCGCTCTTTGCCGTGCAGGGCGTCATCGGCCTGTCGATCCGCGATCTGGCAACCCGCGCCATGCCCTCCACGGTTTCCAGCACGGTGCTGTCGGCCTACGGTTTCGGGGTGATCGTGCCGGTCGGTTTGGCCCTGATGCTGGTCGAGGGCGCCCCCGTCCTGCCCGACGTTACACAGGGCTGGAAAATCCTCGGCGCGCTGGTGATCGGCCCGCTCGGCTACTACGCCATCGTCGCGGCGATGCGGGTGGGCGAGGTCGCCGTGGTCACCCCGTTCCGCTACATCCGGCTGGTCTTCGCCATGATCGTCGGCGTGCTGGTATTCGACGAGGTGCTGGATTTCTGGACCCTGACCGGTGCGGCGATCATTATCGGTTCGGGCCTGTTCACCATCTACCGCGAGCGCGCGGCGGCGAAGGCCCGACGGGGGTTGTCGCCGGCGGTGTTGTAAAGGTTACTGCCCGTTTTGCGGCAAGCCGTCGCAAATCTCGTAATAGTCGCCCTTGTCGTCCACGAAAATATGCAGCGCCAGCTTCGTGCCGGTCGGTTTTTCGAATGCGCCCATAGACACGCCGATCCAGTCGAGATGCGGAGGATCGAAGAACAGCGAGGACCCGCAGGTCTTGCAGAACCCCCGCCGCACCTTGGGCGAGGAGTCGAACCACGTCACGTTCTCCGCCCCCTCCACGGTCAAATCGGCCTTCTTCACATCCGTGCCGGCATAGAAGTGCCCCGTGTGCTTGCGGCAGATCGTGCAGTGGCAGGCATCGGGCGGAGGCAGGTCGCCCTTCACGGTGAAACGGACCGCGCCGCAGAGACAGGAACCCTTGTGCATTCTAATTGCATTCCCCTTGCAATATTTCCTGTTCTCTTCTTGTTGTTTTTGAATATTCTACTATAATAAACGATATTAACAATGCTGGGTATATCATTGGGAGAGCTACCATGAAATTTATTGCAAGAATAATGTCGGCACTGGTTTTGTCCACGGGCATCGCCAGCGCGCAAGACTGGAATGTGGATGTTTTTGCAGGGGGCATGTTGCCGGGAAACCTGTTGTGGGATTTAGTATCTTACCAAACCGATACTGGGGAAACATTCGGAATCGGGGTTTCCAGAAACGATGTTTTCGTGCCCGGTCTGGAGGTTGGTTTTGAACTCAGCCAGACGGGTGCAGAGTATACCTGCTGCAATCCGAACTCGATTTCCGGATTGGCAGGAATGTTGACGGCTAAGTTCAACTTTGTCACCAACGGCCGTTTTGAGGCCTATGGCGGGTTGGGTCTCGGGGCCGTAAATGTTACCTATTTCAATGATGCTCCCTATTCGAACAGCCAAATGGTTGCCGGAGGACAGGTGTCCCTCGGAGCGCGCTATGCGATTTCGGATACAATGAAAGTCTTTGCTGAAGCACGCTATCTGGATACTTTTCAGGATGCTTATGTGGCGTGGAACCCGCCGACCTCTAATGCCGAGTTTTCTGCAACCACTATTTCGGTCGGCCTGCGGAACTCGTTTTAACACAACGCTGGATGCGGACGATTATAACAATGCGGAAAGCTGGATCTCGCGCCCGCTTTCCGCGCTTGATTTTGTTGCATTTCATACGCCTACAAAGCAGAAAGCCGGGGCTTTCGCGGTATAAGGCGCGGCTATCTATCTTTCTGACGATCCCCACCTGTCGCAAATGCCGCAGCGCGGCACAATAGGCCTTCCCTGCTTCGCGCCTTGGGTGTATGACACGCGCGAGCATTGATCCAATTTCAGACAGGATACAGCCATGAGCGCCATTCTCGACATTACCGCCCGCGAAATTCTTGACAGCCGGGGCAACCCGACGATCGAGGTTGATGTAGTTCTGGAGGACGGCGCCATGGGCCGCGCGGCGGTGCCTTCGGGGGCCTCTACCGGCGCGCACGAGGCGGTGGAGTTGCGCGATGGTGATCCTAAACGCTACGGCGGCAAGGGTGTGCTGAAGGCTGTCGATGCGGTCAATGGCGAGATTTACGAGGCCCTCGTCGGGCTGGATGCCACGCAGCAGGTCGATATCGACGCGATCCTGATTGATCTGGACGGCACGCCGAACAAGTCGCGTCTGGGGGCCAATGCGATCCTCGGCGTTTCGCTGGCGGTGGCGCATGCGGCGGCGGATAGCCTCGGCATGCCGCTTTACCGTTACATCGGCGGCACCTCGGCGCGGGTTCTGCCGGTGCCGATGATGAACATCATCAATGGCGGCGAGCATGCCGACAACCCGATCGATATTCAGGAATTCATGATTATGCCGGTCGCTGCCAACAGCATCGCCGACGCCGTGCGCATGGGAGCCGAGATTTTCCACACGCTGAAAAAGGAACTCTCCGCCGCCGGTTTCAACACCGGTATCGGTGACGAGGGCGGTTTTGCGCCTGCGCTTTCCTCGACCACCGCCGCGCTCGATTTTATCATGACCGCCATCGACAAGGCCGGATATGTCCCGGGCGAGGAGGTTTTCCTCGCGCTCGATTGCGCCTCCTCCGAATACTACAAGGACGGGGTTTACGACATGAAGGGCGAGGGCAAGAAACTGTCGAGCGCCGAGAATGCGGACTACCTCGCCGCGCTGGTTGACGCCTATCCGATCATCTCGATCGAGGACGGCATGGACGAGGATGACTGGGACGGCTGGAAACTGCTGACCGAAAAGCTGGGCGACAAGGTGCAGCTGGTCGGGGATGATTTGTTCGTGACCAACCCCGAGCGTCTGGAGCGCGGGATCGAGGACGGTGTGGCCAATTCGATCCTCGTCAAGGTCAACCAGATCGGCACATTGACCGAGACTCTTACGGCGGTCGATATGGCCCACCGCGCCGGATATACCAGCGTCATGTCGCACCGCTCCGGCGAGACCGAGGATGCAACCATTGCCGATCTGGCGGTGGCGACCAACTGCGGCCAGATCAAGACCGGCTCGCTGTCGCGTTCGGACCGCCTGGCGAAATACAACCAGCTGATCCGTATCGAGGAAGAACTGGGCGCCAGCGCGGTGTTTGCAGGGCGCTCGATCCTGAAACGGTAATTCGGCAGTATTTGGCCCAGCCCCTTCAATTCCGTCCTCTGACCGCTTAGGTTGGAGGCAGGCGGGTGCTGACCTTCTCGTGAGAGGACTACATCCTGGTGGCCTTAAATCTTTGAACGGGAGCTGGCTCTGCGACTGGTCGTGGCCT
>WFTU01000263.1 GCA_015485375.1 Paracoccaceae bacterium
GCTTTTAAGGCCCCGTCAATTTCGGCACGAAGCGCTTGTAATTCTTTAGCATTTCGATGTCTAAGAAGTTCGACTCTTTTTGAAAAAAGTTCATCCAGCCAGTTAATCGCAAACTTTCGAAGGATGAACACCGTGACAACGGAAGCTCCACCGCCAATCCCGATAGATTTAATCGCAAAACTCGAAAAGGCTTCCCACGACAAGTTATTCTCCCTCCAAAACCCCCATCAACTCCCGCCATTCCCCCGCACTCATGCCGGAGTCCTCCTGCGTCACCTTCTCACCTTTAAGCATACGGCGCAACACATCCATACCCTTTTGCGAGAACTGCACGCCGCCCATGCGGTAGTCCTCGAAGGCCCCGTAAGCCAGCGGCACCCAGTCGGCTACGATCTTGCACATGGCCTCGGCATAGACGCGGATCTCGTATTGGGCGTGGGTATCGGCGCGCAGGCGCAGGAAGTGGAACAGGTTGTGCAGGTCCACCTTCCAGTACCATTGCGTATAGATGTTGCTCGGCAGGTTCATCCGCGCCAGCTCGCGCGCCAGCCCTTTTTGCCCCTCGTCCGAGATCATCTGTTCGTAGTGGTCATAGGCGCGGTTGGAATCCGATTTCAGGATATCGAGAACCCGCGCGGCCTCCTCCCCCTCCAGCAATTCGCCACGGCCCTGGTTGTTCACCACCGACTGCGCGTTGATGTGTTCCGGCGCGGGGATATAGAACTCGCGGTCCAGAATGGAATAACGGGCGGAGTATTCGTTCACATTCGCCGTGCGGTGCCGGATCCACTGGCGGGCGACAAACACCGGCAGTTTGACATGCAGCTTGATCTCGCACATCTCGAACGGGGTCGAGTGCCAGTGCCGCATCAGATAGCGGATCAGCCCCTTGTCATTGGAAACCGCCTTTGTCCCCTTGCCATAGGACACCCGCGCCGCCTGACAGATCGCCGAGTCGTCGCCCATGTAGTCGATAACCCGCACAAACCCGTGGTCCAGCACCTCGTGCGCCTTGTACAGGTGCTTTTCCATACCGGGAGCGGTGGCGCGCAGAGTTGTGTGGCTCTGGCTGCGGGCCTCGTCGATTTCGGCTTGCTGCTCGGGGGTTATGGGCATGGGCGTGTCCTCTTGCTGTCGGGATTCGCCCATGACTATATATTGAAGGCCCGCGCGGGGAAACCGCTAGATGTGCTACCCGAAGCGGAAGGCCGAGGTGACCACATTCATAACGTGATCCTCGTAGACCTTCTCGGCCGCATCGCCATAGGCCGCGCCGGTCGCAACAAACATCGGCACCAGATGGTCCTCCTGCGGATGGGCGCGGCGTGCATCCGGCGCGTTTTCCCATTCCAGCAAGCGCGCGGCACGGGTGTCGGGATCGGAAAGCGCGGTTTCGCTCAGCCAGTCATCAAACGCCACATCCCCCGCCGGCCCCGAACTGCGCCCCATCAGGATACCGAGGTTATGGTAGCTGAGGCCCGACCCGATAATCAGCACCCCCTCGTCCCTGAGCGGCGCCAGCGCACGCCCGAGCTCCAGATGAAAGGCAGGGTCATAATCCTTGCGAATCGACAGGGCGACGGTGGGAATATCGGCCTCCGGCAACGCCACTTTCATCGGGATAAACACCCCGTGGTCAAAGCCGCGCTCCGTCTCCATATCCGCCCCGATCCCCGCAGCTTCCAGCAGGTCACGGATACGCCCCGCCAGTTGCGGGTCGCCGGGGGCGGGCCATGTCAGCTCGTAGGTATGCTCGGGGAAACCATAATAGTCATACACCAGATCGGGCGCCGCCTGCGCCGTGATCCGCGGCCGGTCGGTTTCCCAATGCGCCGTCACCACAAGGATCGCCTTGGGCCGTTCCTCCAGCGAGGGGATCATCCCCTCCAGAAACGCCCGCAGGCTGTCCCACGCATCCGGCGGATTCCAGTCCATGAAGAAACAGGGACCGCCGCCATGCGGAATGAAAAATACGGGTTGTCTGGTCATGGCCTGTCTCCTTGTGCGCTCCCCTGATATTGGACGCGGCGCGAGCGCGGAGCAAGGGAGGCTAACGCCAGTTAACCGAAACGTGAAATCGCAGGTTTCCCTTGTCTAACCCCGCGCGTTTCTATCCAATGGGGGCAAGGAGGACATGCAAATGAAAATCAAATATATCCACACAATGGTCCGCGTGAAAAATCTGGATGCCACGATAGATTTCTTCAAACTGCTGGGGCTCGAGGAAACCCGCCGCATCGACAAGGAAAGCGGTCGCTTTACGCTGGTTTTCATGTCCCCCCCGGGTCAGGAAAACGCCGACGTGGAGTTGACATACAACTGGGACGGCGACGACGGCCTGCCCTGTGACAGCCGCCACTTCGGCCATCTGGCCTATCGTGTCGAAAATATCTACGAGCTGTGCCAGAAACTGATGGACAACGGCGTGACCATCAACCGCCCGCCGCGCGACGGCTACATGGCCTTCGTACGCACACCCGACAACATCTCGATCGAGCTGTTACAGGAAGGCGAGGCGCTGGAACCCGCGGAACCCTGGGCCAGCATGGAAAACACCGGCCACTGGTAGGCTAAAGCTCGACACCCAGCGCCTTGGCGACGGTAAAGATATCCTTGTCGCCACGGCCGCACATATTCATGATGATCAGGTGGTCGCTGGGCAGGTCCGGCGCGATCTTGGCCACATGCGCCAGCGCGTGCGAGGGTTCGAGCGCGGGGATAATCCCCTCGGTCACACAGCACATCTGGAAAGCATCGAGCGCCTCGCGGTCAGTGATGGAGACATATTCCACCCGCCCGATGTCGTTCAGCCATGAATGTTCCGGCCCGATGCCCGGATAATCCAGACCGGCGGAAATCGAGTAGCCTTCCAGAATCTGCCCGTCATCGTCCTGCAACAGATAGGTCCGGTTGCCATGCAGCACACCCGGACGCCCGCCCGTCAGGCTGGCGGCATGTTCCATGCGGTCATCAACGCCGTGACCTCCGGCCTCCACCCCGATGATACCCACGTCCTTGTCGTCAAGGAACGGGTAGAACAGCCCCATAGCGTTGGAGCCACCACCGATGGCGGCGATCAGGGTATCGGGCAGACGCCCCTCGCGTTCCAGAATCTGCTCGCGGGCTTCCTTGCCGATGATCGACTGGAAATCACGCACCATCTCCGGATAGGGATGCGGGCCGGCCACCGTGCCGATGCAATAGAACGTGCTGTCAACATTGGTCACCCAGTCGCGCAAGGCCTCGTTCATGGCATCCTTCAGCGTGCCGCGCCCTGCGGTCACCGGAACCACCGTGGCGCCCAGCAGCTTCATGCGGAACACGTTCGGGGCCTGCCGCTCAACGTCCGTTGCACCCATGAACACGATACATTCCAGACCGAAACGCGCGCAGACCGTAGCGGTCGCAACGCCGTGCTGCCCCGCACCCGTTTCCGCAATAATCCGTTTCTTGCCCATGCGCCGCGCCAGCAAAATCTGGCCCAACACGTTGTTGATCTTGTGCGCGCCGGTGTGGTTCAGCTCGTCGCGCTTCAGATAGATCTTCGCGCCGCCAAACCGTTCGGTCAGACGTTCGGCGTAGTACAGCGGGCTGGGACGGCCGACGTAGTGTTTCCACAGATCGTCCATCTCGGCCCAGAACTCGGGATCGACCTTGGCACGCTCGTATTCGGCCTCCAGATCGAGGATCAGCGGCATCAGGGTTTCGGACACAAACCGCCCGCCGTAAATGCCGAAACGGCCCTGCTCGTCCGGTCCGGTTTTATAGGAATTCACTGTATCCGACGCCATCATTCCGCTCCCTTGGCCGCCTCGACAAAGGCGGCAATCCTGTCCAAATCCTTGACCCCCGGCGCGCGCTCCACGCCCGAGGAAACATCCACCTGCCGCGCGCCCGTCAAACGGATCGCCTCCGCCACATTCTGCGGGTCCAGCCCTCCGGCCAGCACCCACGGCACCGGAAACTCGCGGCCGGCAATCAGGCGCCAGTCAAACGACAGCCCGTTGCCTCCGGGCAGTTCGTAACCCTTGGGCGCCTTGGCATCAAGCAACAACTGGTCGGCAACCTCGGCATAGGTATCCAGCGCGGGCAGGTCCTCGGCGCTCGCCACCCCGACCGCCTTCATCACCGGCAGGCCGAAACGCGACCGGATCTCCGCCACCCGCTCCGGCGTCTCGCTGCCGTGCAGCTGCAACATGTCCACCGGCACGGTTTCCAGCAGCGCCTCCAGCATCGCATCATCCGCATTCACCACCAGCGCCACCTTGGCCACACCGGCCGGCACATCCAGCGCCAGTTCGCGCGCCTGCTCGATGGAAACATTGCGTGGAGATTTCGGAAAAAACACAAACCCGACATAGCGCGCACCGGCATCCACCGCCGCCGCCACGCTTTCGGGCGTGCTCAATCCACAAATTTTAACGTGCATCAGTTCAACAGGGCGAGGACATCATCCTCTTCCACACCGCTTTGTTTTTTGAGGCTGTCCACCTCTTGCGACAGCTTCGCCACCTCGCGCTTTTTCTGCGCGGCATCGCGGCGGATTTTATGTTCGCGGAAATACTCCAGAATGTAGCCAACCAGCAGGCCGAACAGCATCGCCAGCATGATAACGATATACATCGGCACCTGTACCGAGACCGGCATGAACCGCGCCAGTTGCTCCGGCAGCAACGCCAGCGTCACCACCTCGCGGTTGGCCAGCGCCAGCACGATCAGGATCAGCATCAGGACAGCATAAAAACTGTAGCGAAGGTATCGCATGGGATATTCCGTTGTTGAGGCCGCGCCTACTTGCCGTTCAGGCGGTCGCGCAGCAATTTGCCCGTCTTGAAGAAAGGCACATATTTTTCCTCGACCTGCACCGATTCACCGGTGCGGGGGTTGCGGCCGACACGGGCGTCGCGTTTCTTGACCGAGAACGCCCCGAAGCCGCGCAACTCGACACGGTGGCCGTTTGCCATCGCCTCGATGATTTCGTCGAAGATCGTGCCGACGATGCGCTCCACATCCCGTTGATACAAATGCGGGTTTTCATCGGCGATTTTCTGGACAAGCTCCGATTTTATCATTGGTATCATCCCTTTCCTAACGGCGGCTCCGTTCTGGCTGCGGAACCTTCCGGGCAAGCTGGCTACTCGACACCATACCCTGCCATCATATTGGCAGGAATTATCTTTTTAGGGAATAGAGGCGGGGGCCGCTCCGGCCAGATAAGCCGTTAAAAAGCGGATTTATGCCCATCTTCAGGCCCAAAGCACCCAGCAGCGAAGTATCGGCAGCGGGTAATTCCCATGTCTCCACGTCAAATGACGCAAGGTCGGGATCGAGTGATTCGAGATAGGCAAGCGCCTCGTCTTCCCCTCCGATAGCATCAACCAGACCATTTTCAACCGCCTGTCGCCCCGAAAACACCCCGCCGGTCGCCACGGCGTCCAGTTGCTGTCCAAGCAAATCGCGGCGCTGCGAAACCAGTCCGCGGAACCACTGGTTGGCCTCTTCGACCATGGCCATCTCCTCGGCCCGCGCCTCCTCGGTCAGGGGGCGGAACGGCGACGGGCCGCCCTTGATCTCCGATGAGCGGATGGTCTGCATCTCGATCCCGATCTTGTCCATCAGGGCCGTCACGTCGGGATACTCCATAATCACACCGATGGAGCCGGTCAGCGTATTGCCGCGCGCAATGATGTAATCGGCCGAAATAGCGGCGATATACCCGCCCGAGGCCGCAACCTCGCCCATCACGGCAACCACCGGCTTGTTCGCGGCCACCTTGCGCAGGGAATCAAACAAGGCCTCGGATCCGGCAGTGGTGCCGCCGGGGCTGTTGATGCGCAGGACCAGCGCCTTCACATCGTCATTTCCGGCAATCTCCGCAAACAGCGCGTCGCGTTCGGAATTGTCGTAAATCACATCGTCCAGAAAAAACCGTGCGATATGCGGGCCTGTCGGATTCTTCCGCCCGCCCATGAAGGCCGCCACGATCACCAGAAACACGATGATGATGGCCGAGGCTATCGCGAACCCCTTCCAGAACGCGGAGCGACGCCATTTCCGGCGCCGCTCCTCGTAAAGTTCGATCTCGAAGCCCATGGCAGGCGACGCTTACGCGTCGTCTCCGCCTTTCAGGGCTGCGCCAAGGATATCGCCAAGCGACGCACCGGAATCGGAGGAACCATACTGTTCGACGGCTTCCTTCTCTTCGGCAATTTCGCGTGCCTTGATCGACAGACCCAGACGACGGTTCGCCTTGTCGATGTTGGTGACGCGGGCGTCGACCTTGTCACCGACCGAGAAACGCTCGGGGCGCTGTTCGGCACGGTCACGCGACAGATCGGAGCGACGGATAAAGGCTTTCATGCCGTCATAGGTCACTTCGATGCCACCGTCCTCGATCGCGGTCACTTCCACGGTCACAACAGCGCCGCGTTTGATACCGCCGGTCGCATCGGCAAACGGATCACCGTCGAGCGCCTTGATCGAGAGCGAGATACGCTCCTTGTCAACGTCGACATCGGTGACAACCGCTTTGACAACGTCGCCCTTCTGGTAATCCTGAATGGCCTCGTCGCCGGAACGGTCCCAATCCAGATCGGAGAGGTGAACCATACCGTCGATGTCGCCGTCCAGACCAACGAACAGACCGAATTCGGTGATGTTCTTGATCTCGCCTTCGACTTCGGTGCCGGCCGGATATTTGGCGGCGAAGTTGTCCCACGGGTTGCCCTGAGTCTGTTTCAGGCCAAGGGAAACACGACGGCGCGAGCTGTCGATTTCCAGAACCATGACTTCGACTTCCTGGCTGGTGGAAACGATTTTGCCCGGGTGGATGTTTTTCTTGGTCCAGGACATTTCGGAAACGTGGACCAGACCCTCGACACCGGATTCCAGTTCGACGAACGCGCCGTAGTCGGTGATGTTGGTCACGCGGCCTTTGTGGACCGATTCCAGCGGGAAGCGTTCCTCGACGTTCGACCAGGGATCTTCTTCCAGCTGTTTCATGCCAAGGCTGATACGCTGGGTGTCCTTGTTGATTTTCACAACCTGAACCTTGACCGTCTGGCCGATTTCCAGAATCTCGGACGGGTGGTTCACACGGCGCCATGCCATGTCGGTAACGTGCAGCAGGCCGTCAACACCGCCCAGATCGACGAATGCGCCGTAATCGGTGATGTTTTTGACGACGCCTTCGACAACGTCACCCTCGGCCAGTTTGCCGATGATTTCGGCGCGCTGTTCGGCACGCGACTCTTCAAGGATGGCGCGACGCGAAACAACGATGTTGCCACGGCGGCGATCCATTTTCAGAATCTGGAACGGCTGTGCAATGTGCATCAGGGCCGAGGCATCGCGCACGGGGCGCACGTCAACCTGGCTGCCGGGCAGGAAGGCAACAGCGCCGCCAAGATCGACCGTAAAGCCGCCTTTGACGCGACCGAAGATAACACCTTCGACCTGCTCTTCGTTCTCGGCCGCTTTTTCCAGACGGTCCCATGCTTCTTCGCGGCGGGCTTTCTCGCGCGACAGCACGGCCTCGCCACGGGCGTTTTCAACGCGCTCGAGGAATACCTCGACGGTATCGCCGACTTCGATTTCGGCCGGCTGGCCGGGCATTGCGAATTCTTTGAGGTCGACACGGCCTTCCATCTTGTAGCCGATGTCGATGATGGCCTGTCCGGCTTCGATAGCGATAACAGTGCCTTTAACTACGGAACCCTCATCGGGGGTTTCCAGCTCGAAGCTTTCATTAAGAAGGGCTTCGAAATCTTCCATGGATACGGAAGCTGACATATGGATAGTCTCCTAATTTTCGTTTTTACGGGCCGGGTGGTTGGTTCCACCGGTCTTTGGGTTAATGGGTTATGAAGCGGTTTTTGCAACGACAAGAAGGGACGAAACCTTTCGCCCCTATCCGATTCGTTTTTGTATTAGCGCGACCGCCTCGGCAACGGCTGCGTCTATAGACAATTTCGTGGTATCTAGCAAGAGCGCATCCTTTGCCGCGCGCATCGGCGCCGTATCGCGCAACGCATCGCGCGCATCGCGCGCCGCAAGGTCGGCCTTCACCTGTTCCAGCGACAGGTCGGGCCTGTCCACACGCAGTTCC
>WFTU01000264.1 GCA_015485375.1 Paracoccaceae bacterium
GCACTCGGTGAAGGAACTGCGCTCCATCGGAATTGCGCCGGATATCCTGATGTGTCGCGCCGAACGCCCGATCCCGCAAAAAGAACGTGAAAAACTGGCGCTGTTCTGTAATGTGCGCCCCGAGGCGGTTATTCCGGCGCTCGACCTGAAATCCATCTACGAGGCGCCGCTGGCCTATCACCGCGAAGGCATGGACCGCGCGGTGCTGGAGGCGTTCAACATTACCGATGCGCCGGAGCCGGACATGGGTAAATGGAACGATGTGATGGATCGCATCGAACACCCCGAGGGCGAGGTCAAAATCGCCATTGTCGGCAAGTATACGCAGCTGGATGATGCCTATAAATCCATCGCCGAAGCCCTGACCCATGGCGGCATTGCCAACAGGGTAAAGGTAAAATCCGAATGGATCGACTCGGAGTTGTTCGAAAACGACGAGGACATTACACCGCTGTTGCAGGGCTATAACGCCATTCTGGTGCCGGGCGGCTTTGGCGAGCGCGGAACCGAGGGGAAAATCCGCGCGGCGAAATATGCACGCGAACACGACATTCCCTATCTGGGGATATGCCTTGGCATGCAGATGGCCGTGATCGAGGCGGCGCGCGATCTGGCCGGGATCACCGATGCGGGCTCGGAGGAATTCGACCACGAGTCCGGAGAAAAACGCTTTACGCCGATTGTCTATCACCTCAAGGAATGGGTCGAGGGCAACCGCACCATCCAGCGCGAGGCAGACGACGACAAGGGCGGAACCATGCGTCTTGGCGCCTATAACGCGACGCTGGCCGAAGGCTCCAGAGTGGCGGAGATTTATGGCGGCACGCAGATTTCCGAGCGCCACCGGCACCGCTACGAGGTTGATATGACCTATCGTACGGCGCTCGAGGAAAAGGGGCTGAAGTTTTCGGGTATCTCGCCGGACGGGAAATTGCCGGAAATTGTCGAGTATCCGGATCACCCGTGGTTCGTCGGTGTGCAGTTCCATCCCGAACTGAAATCCCGCCCGTTCGAGCCGCATCCGCTGTTTTCAAGTTTTGTTGAAGCGGCGCTGAAGCAGTCGAGACTTGTGTAAACGCACGTTCAGGCCTAGGTATGCAGCATGTTTGATGCACTGTTAAAACGCCTGACCGGCGCGCCCTCGACCGAGCCCATGAATGCTTCGGATTCCCGTCTTGCCCTTGCGACGTTGCTGGTGCGGGTGGCACGGGCGGATCATGACTATGCCCCCGAGGAAGTGGCGGTGATCGACGGGGTTCTGGCGGATCGCTACGGGCTGTCGACTGCCGAAGTCGCAGAGTTGCGTGCAGAGGCCGAAGTGTTGGAGCAGAAAGCGCCCGACACGGTGCGCTTTACCCGCACGATCAAGGATGCCGTACCCTACGAGGATCGCAATTCGGTTGTCGAGGCGCTCTGGCGGGTTGTTCTGGCCGACGGCGAACGGGACGACGACGAGAACGGTTTCCTGCGGCTGGTGGCAAATCTGCTGGGCGTAAATGACCGTGACAGTGCGTTCGCACGCCAGAAAGCCCAGAAGGGCTAGAGATTTCGCAACTGGCGTTTTATCCGGCGTTCGTTTTCCGCTATAACATCCGGATCCGCATGGGCGCTGCCTTCCCTGTTGGCGTGCGGGAACTGGGTTTTGCGGGGCGGTTCATCCAGAAATGTGCATAGTTCGGCCCAGCCGTCGCCATTTTCCCAGCAGACTTCAAGCAGCAGATGCGGTGCGTTCTCTGCAAAAAAGGCGCTCACGTCGGCGTTGTGCTTTTCGTAAAATGCCATGTGTGCAGCCTCGACCCCGTGCGGGTAGCGATAGCCGTAAACGTTCTTGCGGATGATTCCGCTGGATCTTGTGACGCGCGCGTGTTTCTTCAGGCTCTCGACCCAGATTTCGGGGGTTTTGCGCGTGGTCAGAACAAAACGGGCAGAATCGCCGTAGCGTTCGAAAAGTTCACGATACATCAGCGGCCATGGCCAGTCCTCGAAGGATTCCAGCGCGTCGGAAACCTCGAACAGGGTTGGCCAGTCCTGCTCGAAATAGGCATGCGCCAGACGGCCCTGCCGGCGGCAATGGTTGAATCCGAGACGCCGCAGCGCGATCTTCAGCGAGGACGTGCCGGTTTTGTTGAGGCCGATGCCGAAAACTTTGAAGGGTTTTGCCATGCGACAGGGGTAGCGGGGCTGCGGCTTCAAGGCAACGAAAAAACTGGCTGCATGGCTTCCCTAATGGTGCATTGCACAGTAAAAGGCGGCAAAGCAGCCCTATCACGCGGAGCCTCCCATGACGCAAGAGCCAGCCATCACCGAAGATGTCATCGCAAGCCACGGGATCAGCCCCGACGAATACCAGCGTATTCTGGACCTGATGGGACGCGAGCCGACGTTTACCGAGCTCGGTGTGTTTTCCGCGATGTGGAACGAGCATTGCTCCTATAAGTCCTCGAAGAAATGGCTGCGGACCCTTCCCACCGAAGGCCCGCAGGTGATTTGCGGGCCGGGCGAAAATGCCGGAATCGTCGATATCGGTGACGGGCAATGTGTGGTGTTCAAGATGGAAAGCCACAACCACCCCTCCTATATCGAACCCTATCAGGGCGCGGCCACCGGCATGGGCGGTATTCTGCGTGACGTGTTTACCATGGGCGCACGGCCTATGGCGGCGATGAACGCGCTGTCGTTCGGCGAACCGACGCATCCGAAAACCCGGCAACTGGTGAACGGTGTAGTCGAGGGGATCGGTGGCTATGGCAACTGTTTCGGCGTCCCGACGGTGGGGGGCGAGGTGCGCTTCCACAAATCCTATAACGGCAACTGTCTGGTGAATGCCTTTGCCGCAGGGATCGCGAAAACCGACGAGATATTCTATTCCGCCGCTTCGGGGATCGGAATGCCGGTGGTGTATCTGGGCGCCAAGACGGGGCGCGACGGGGTTGGCGGGGCGACGATGGCCTCGGCCGAGTTCGACGACACCATCGAGGAAAAACGCCCCACGGTACAGGTCGGTGATCCCTTCACCGAAAAGCGCCTGATGGAGGCAACGCTGGAGCTGATGCAGACCGGCGCGGTGATCTCGATTCAGGATATGGGCGCGGCGGGGCTGACCTGTTCCGCCGTCGAAATGGGCGACAAGGGTGGACTGGGCGTGGAGCTGGATCTGGAGAAGGTCCCCGTGCGCGAGGAAAACATGACCGCCTATGAAATGATGCTTTCCGAAAGTCAGGAACGCATGTTGATGGTGCTGAACCCCGAGAAAGAGGATGTCGCCAAGGCGGTGTTCGAGAAGTGGGATCTGGACTTCGCCATTGTCGGGCAGACCATTGCCGAGGACCGGTTTATTCTGCGTCTGAACGGCGAGTTGATGGGCGATCTGCCGCTGGCGGCCCTGTCCGGAGAAGCGCCGGAATACGACCGCCCGTGGGTGGAAACTCCGAAACGCCCCGCGCTCGTGAATGTACCGGAAGTGGACATGGCTGCGGCATTGCTGACGATCATGGGCAGCGCGAACTATTCCTCGCGCGCCTGGGTCTGGCAGCAGTATGACCATATGGTCGGCGCGGATACGGTAGTGCGGCCCGGCTCGGACGCGGGTGTTGTACGCGTGCATGGCACCGAGGAAGCGCTGGCGTTTACCTCCGATGTCACCCCG
>WFTU01000265.1 GCA_015485375.1 Paracoccaceae bacterium
ACATGGCACGGCGCGTTGGTTTCGGAAACAAGGACAAAGGCAGGTATACGCCGCCCCGCGCCGGTGCGCAGGACACTGCCCCCCCGTCCCCCCGTCCCGAACCGACCTATGAGGAACGGCTGGCACGGGGGAACAAGATGCTTACGGGCATCCGTCTGTTCGCGCTGGCGTTTCTGACCATCTGGCTGCTTGGCTGGACGCTCGGGATTGTGGCCGCGGTTGTCTCTATCTATAACTCCGAACAACCGTTCACCGAGTTTTTCCTGATCATATGGGTGCTGGGTGCCAGCCTCGGCTGGGTTATTGCCGCGCGCGCATGGTGGTTTGCCTTGCGTGGGAAATAGCCATGGATATCGCCACGCGCGTCTATAACCACAACTGGAAAATCGACCCGATCGTGCGCTCGCTGATCGACACGGATTTCTATAAACTGCTGATGGCGCAGACGGTGTTCCACTATCACCGCGACGTGCAGGTCACTTTTGCCCTGCACAACCGCGCAATGCATATCCGCCTTGCCGACCTGATCGACGAGGGGGAGCTGCGCGAGCAACTGGACCATGTGCGCAGCCTGTCCCTGTCGCGGGGCGAAAGCACCTGGCTGCGCGGCAATATGTTTTACGGCAAACGGCAGATGTTCTCCCCCGAATTCATGGAATGGTTCGAAGGGCTGCGCCTGCCGCCCTACCATCTGGAAAAACGCGACGGGCAGTATGAATTGACGTTCGAGGGGGCGTGGCCCGAGGTCATGCTCTGGGAAATTCCGGCGCTGGCGGTGATTTCGGAGCTGCGTTCGCGCGCCGTGCTGCATGATATGGGGCGGTTCGAGTTGCAGGTGCTTTATGCCCGCGCCACCACGCGGCTGTGGGAGAAAATCGAGCGGCTGCGCGGGGTGGAGGCCCTCGGCATTGCGGATTTCGGCACGCGGCGGCGGCACAGCTTTCTGTGGCAGGACTGGTGCGTGCAGGCAATGCAGGAGGGGCTGGGGCGCGCGTTTACCGGCACCTCCAACTGCCTGATCGCCATGCGGCGCGAGCTGGAGGCCATCGGCACCAACGCACATGAACTGCCGATGGTTTATGCGGCGCTGGCCAAGGACGATGCAGAGCTGGCCGAGGCCCCCTACAAGGTGCTGGCAGACTGGCAACGCGAACATGACGGCAATTTGCGGATCATCCTGCCGGATACCTATGGCACCGAAGGGTTTTTGAAAAACGCGCCGGAGTGGCTGGCGAAATGGACCGGTATCAGGATTGACTCCGGCGACCCCGCGACGGGGGCGGAACAGGCGATTGCCTGGTGGGAGGCGCATGGCGAGGATCCGCGCAAGAAACGGGTGATTTTCTCGGACGGGCTGGACGTGGACGAGATCATCGCGTTGCAGGCGCGGTTCGGCGGGCGGGTGAAGGTCGGGTTCGGCTGGGGCACGCTGCTGACCAATGATTTTCGCGGGCTGGCGGGCGATGCGCTCGATCCGTTTTCGCTGGTGTGCAAGGCGGTGTCGGCCAATGGCAAACCGACGGTCAAGCTCTCGGACAATCCCAACAAGGCGATGGGTCCGGCGGAGGAGATCGCGCGCTACAAACAGGTGTTCGGGGTTGGTGAGCAGATCGCGCAAAAGGTGGTGGTCTGATGGCGTTTCTGGATGTGGAAACCTCGGCCACGGGGCGGCGCTGGGTCGGGCCGACGATGGAGGAGGAGCGCCTTGGCGAGGCAATCGCGCAGTTGAACAATGTTCCGGCGGTGCTTGGCACCCTGCTGGCCAAACGCGGGGTGACGCCGGAGGAGGTGCCGGAATACCTGACGCCGAGCCTGCGCTCGCTGATGCCGGACCCTTCGACCCTGCGCGACATGGACACAGCGGCGGAGCGGTTTCTGGCGGCGGTGGAAAACCGCGAGCGGATTGCGGTGTTTGCGGATTATGATGTGGACGGGGGCAGTTCCGCGGCGCTGCTGATCGTCTGGTTGCGGCAGATGGGGATCACGCCGACGCTCTATATTCCCGACCGGATCGACGAGGGCTACGGGCCGAACGACGAGGCGATGGCGATGCTCGGCGCGGATCACGACCTGATCGTGACGGTGGATTGCGGCACGCTCAGCCACGGGCCGGTCAGGGCGGCGGGGGTGGATGTGATCGTGCTGGATCACCACCTCGGCGGCGAGACCCTGCCCGACGCGGTGGCGGTGGTGAACCCGAACCGGCAGGACGAGTCGGGCGATCTTTCCTATCTTTGTGCCGCCGGTGTGGTGTTCCTGATGCTGGCGGCTGTGAACCGGCTGTTGCGCGCCAAGGGCGTGACGGGGCCGGACCTGATGGCGATGCTCGATCTGGTGGCGCTGGCGACGGTGGCGGATGTGGCACCGCTGGTCGGGTTCAACCGTGCGCTGGTGGTGCAGGGGTTGAAGGTCATGGCGCAGCGTAAACGCGCCGGACTGGTGGCGCTGGGCGAGGTGGCGCGGATGAATACGGCGCCCTCGACCTATCACCTCGGCTATCTGCTGGGGCCGCGGATCAATGCCGGCGGGCGGGTCGGCGCGGCCGATCTGGGCGCGCGGCTGCTGGCGACGGATGACCCTGCCGAGGCGGCGGCGCTGGCCGAGCGGCTGGATGCGCTCAACACCGAGCGGCGCGATATCGAGGCAACCGTTCTGGCGCAGGCCAGCGAACAGGCGGAGGCGCGCGGGGTCGAACGCGGGCTGGTCTGGGCGGCGGGCGAGGGCTGGCATCCGGGCGTGGTCGGGATCGTGGCCAGCCGTTTGAAAGAGGCCTTCAACCGCCCCGCCGTGGTCATCGGGCTGGACGGGGACGAGGGCAAAGGCTCGGGGCGCTCGGTCAACGGCGTTGATCTGGGCAGCGCGATCTCGAAACTGGCGCGCGACGGCCTCTTGCTGAAGGGCGGCGGGCACAAGATGGCGGCGGGGCTGAGCGTGGCGCGCGGGATGCTGGAACCGGCGATGGAGCGGCTGACGGAACTGCTGGAAAAACAGGGGGCGGCCAATGCCGGACCGGCGGATTTGCGCATCGACGGGCTGGTCGCGGCGGGCAGTGCCACGGTGGAGCTGATCGAAAGTCTGGAGGCGGCGGGGCCGTTCGGCGCGGCCTCCCCTGCCCCGCGTTTCGCGATTCCGGCGGCGCGCGTGGCCTTTGCCAAACGCGCGGGGGAGTCGCATCTGCGCCTGACGCTGACGGATGCCTCCGGCGGGCGGATCGACGCGATCGCATTCCGTGCCTTCGAGGGGCCGATCGGGCCGATGCTGGAAAACCACGGCGGCAAGGCTTTCCATGTGGCGGGGCGGCTGGAAATCGACGAATGGGGCGGGCGACGCAAGGCAAAACTGAAGCTGGAAGACGTGGCCGAAGCCTGACGAAAAATTTCGCCGGAATCGCAAAAATCCCTCTTGCAGAGTCACCGCACAATCCGTAAAAGCCCCCTCACAGAGAGTGGCATGCGCCCTTCGTCTATCGGTTAGGACGCCAGATTTTCATTCTGGAAAGAGGGGTTCGATTCCCCTAGGGCGTACCACTCTCTGATTATTTTCCCGCACAATCCGCCCTTTTACCGACACTTGATCTCGGTCATTATCGCCTTGCGGTTTCAGTGCTATGGCACTCGCGAAACAACAAAGGAGAGTCGTCGTGTCCTATAAGAATATTCTCGTCCATCTTGATGACAGCGAAGCCTGCGTGGCGCGGGTGAGTGCGGCGGTCGCGCTGGCCAAGCGGCAGGACGCGCTGGTGACCGGTATTGCGCTGGCGCTGGAATCGACGATCTCCACCTATATCGGGATCGACATTCCGTCCAGCCTGACGGAACAGCAGCAGGCGCTGGTGCAGCAGGCCGCCAAAAGCGCGGTGGCGAAGTTCGAGACGGCAGCGGCCAAGGCCGGTGTCGATTTCATCAGCCGCACGATCCATTGTCCGGCCGGCAAGGCGCCGGCGCGGCTGGCGTTTTTCTCCAAACATGCGGACCTGACTTTTGTCGGGCAGCCGGACCCGCAGGAGCGCGGGCGGGCGTTTCATGAATCGCTGATGGACGGGGTGCTGCAGGATTCGGGACGGCCGGTCTATGTGGTGCCCTATATCGGGCGGCCGGAGATGAAAATCCGCAAGGCGGTGATCGCATGGGACGGCGGCAAGAAGGCCGTGCGCGCGGTGAACGATGCGATCCCCCTGTTGCAGGGGCGCAGCGAGGTCACCGTGCTGGTGGTCAATCCCAAGGAGCGCGGGGCGGAGTTCGGCGGAAAACAGGGCGAGAATATCGTCGCACATCTGAAACGGCACGGGGTCAATGCAACGGTCGATTATCAGGTCGCGCCGGAGCTTTCGACCGATACGGTGATCCTGAACTACCTGTCCGATAACGGCGCCGACCTGCTGGTCATGGGGGCCTATGGCCATTCGCGGTTGCGCGAGCGGGCCTTTGGCGGGGTGACGGATTCGATCCTGAACCAGATGACGGTGCCGGTATTGATGGCCGAGTAACGCCCCGCGCGCCGGAATCACGGATTTTCCGGTTTCCGGCGCACGAAAAATATGGCGACCGGAAGGATTCCGCACCATTTTGCCGTTTATTCTCGGGAGGTTCGGCTTTCGAACCGGGGTGGACCATAGCGGGTTAAACGAGGTCCGGTCAGCGAGAGAGCTATCGCGTCGGGTGCCCGACGCCAGGCGTTCGGACGATCTGTTGCCAATAGACGCCCGAACATCGGGCCTGTCATTGGTTGGAATTACATTTGCCCGACGCGATAACCCGAGTGGACGTTTTAAGTCCCGCCTAGCGAGACGGGTTATACGCCGGATTGGTTAAGAAAGGGTTTATTCCGCTGTATTTCCCCTGGATCAGTCCATATTGATCTCGATGCCGTTCTCGCGGGCATATGCCAGCATGTGGGGCAAGGCGCCCTCGAAATCGACCGAAAGCCTCCTGCACGACGTGCTTACAAATATTTTGGTTCCTCTCGGAAGCCGGCGTGTCTGTTCGAAATTCCCGTGCCGGATGTAGGTGGTAACCTGCCCGCAGCGGAACTTGTGGAGCATGATCCCGACAGTTGACCTGAAGCTGCCCTGATAGTGTTTATCCAACCCTGTCAAAACGCAGCGCTCTATCGGCGGGCGTCCGGTATCGTCTCTGGCGGACAGGTAAAACCGGATGGTTTCCGGCGGGGACGGATGTGGATTTCTCACCGTTTTATTCTCCTTCGGTTATGGCGAAGGCTGGCAATCCACTACGACCCTTTTGTTGCCTTCTGGCCGTATCCCCTTTCGGGAACCACCTTGCCGGATCATGGCAGGTTGGTGTGGGCGAAAGCCCCGCTCTTGATACTGTTTCAGACAGATAATCCCCTTCACGGCTTTTTCAAGCGTGAAGACGGCTCCGCAGGCAAGCCACGGGGCAAAAAGGTGATCCGGATCTATATGAAAAATTGGAGCGGGCGAAGAGATTCGAACTCTCGACATTCACCTTGGCAAGGTGACGCTCTACCCCTGAGCTACGCCCGCTTCCTTGGGTGAGGCCGATATATAGAGATTCTCTATCGGGCTGCAAGCGGAAAATCGCGCCCGATCGAGATAATTTTCTATTCCGGCAGAGCGTCGCGGCAAGGGGGAACATCCTCCTCGGCGAACTGGAAATCCTCGGTATGGACGATGACGCTGTCCGGATACAGCAGCACCAGACCGTAGGCTCCCGGCTCGCCCGAGGACATGGAGGGTTCCAGCCCGTTCAGCACCAGCGGGGTCTGGATAACGGGGCTTTTGAACACGGTGAAGCTGATGCCCTCGACCGTGCCGGAGATCGTGCGGTGCAGGTGGCCGGTGAAGATATGGGCGATGTTCGGGTAACTTTTGACAACGTCCAGAAACGCGCGGTCGTTGGTCAGGCGGATCGCGTCCATCCCGTCGAGGCCGACAGCAAAAGCGGGGTGGTGGGTGAAGACCAGTATACGGCGCCCGCCGGCGTCCTCCAGTGCGGCTTTGAACCATGCCATGCGGGTCTCGCACAGCAGGCCGGAGTGGTGGTAGTTGCGATAGGGCGGGCCGTCGAGCGTATCGAGCATGATCAGACGGGTATCGCCCACATCGGCCACGCTTTGCACGAAGCCGTCGCTGGTTGGTGTTTCGGGCAGCACCGCCAGCAGGTTGTCGCGGTTGTCATGGTTGCCGCACATCAGCGAGACCGGAATCGGGCAGGCATCGAGCAGCGGTTTCAGGCGCTCGTATTCGGCAATCTTGCCGGAATTGGCCAGATCGCCCATCAGCACCAGCCGCTCGGCATCGGGGTGGTTTTTCAGCGCGTGTTCCAGCCCCTCGGCAAAGCGCTCCAGGGTTTCGATACCGATGATGGTCTTGTCCGCCTCGCGGATGTGCAAATCGGTGAAGATCAGGATTTTCTGCATGGGGCGGCCTGTTCGTGCTTGTTCGTCCGGTATCGTAAGCACGCCGCGGGCAGATTCGGCAATCTTTATCCGAGGACGACTCCGGCGGCCTGCATTTCGTCGATCGCTGCAGCCAGCGAACCGTCGAGGTCGATGGCGCGGCAGGCCTGCATGTCCACGCTGACAGCGAAGCCGCATCGCGCCGCATCGACAGCGGAGTAGCGCACGCAGAAATCGGTGGCGAGACCGGCCAGAACCAGACGGGAAATCCCGCGTTCACGCAGATAGCCCGCAAGGCCGGTCGGGGTTTTGTGGTCATTCTCGAAAAACGCCGAGTAGCTGTCGAGCTGCGGGTTGTTCCCCTTGCGCAGGATCAGGCTGGCGGCACCGGTTTGCAGGTCCGGATGGAAGGCGGCGCCATGGCTGCCCTGCACACAATGGGTCGACCAGAGGGTCTGCGGCCCGTAGGGCAGCGTGGTTTGCGTAAACGGCGGCGCATCATGGTGTTCGGCAAAGGAGATGTGGCCGGCGGGGTGCCAGTCCTGCGTCAGCACGACCAGCGGGAAATCCGCCTGCAGGGCGTTGATACGGGGGATGACCCCCTCGCCGTCCGGCACCGCCAATGCACCGCCGGAGCAGAAATCGTTCTGCACGTCGATGATAATCAGGGCGGTGTCGGTGTTTTGCCGGGCCACGGGTTACTCCATCTCCACCAGCAGGTCCTTGGCATCGACCTGTGATCCGGCGCTGACGTGGACGGCCTTGATGGTGCCGTCGCGGTCGGCGTGGATGCCGGTTTCCATTTTCATCGCCTCGATGGTCAGCAGCATGTCGCCTTCCTTGACCTCCTGCCCTGCGGTGACGCAGACGGTGGCGATCAGGCCGGGCATGGGGGCGCCGATGTGGTTCGGGTTGCCGAGTTCGGCCTTCGGGCGTTTGGCGGTGGTGGCGGCGACCTTGCGGTTGGCGACGCGGATGTTGCGGGGCTGGCCGTTGAGTTCGAAGAACACCTTGGCCTCGCCGTCCTCGTTGGTGTCGCCCACCGCTTGCAGGCGGATTTCCAGCGTCTTGCCGGGGTCGATCTCGGCGGAGATTTCCTCGCCCGGCTCCATGCCGTAGAAGAAGGTCTTCGTCGGCAGGGTCCGCACAGGGCCGTATTCGCGGTGGCGGCCCATGTAGTCGAGGAACACCTTGGGATACATGAGGTAGCCGCAGAGGTCCTCGTCATCCACGGTGAACCCTTCGAGTTCATTTGACAGATCGGCGCGCGTGGCCTCCAGATCGGTGGGGGGCAGGTGTTTGCCGGGGCGCTCGGTATTGGGTTTCTCGCCCTTCAGAACCTTGGCGACGAAAGCGGGCGGGAAGCCGCCCGGAGGCTGGCCGAGGTTGCCGCGCATCATGTCGATCACGGAATCGGGGAAGGCGACGTCTACGTCGGGATCCTCGACCTGTGCGCGGGTCAGGCCTTGGCTGACCATCATCAGGGCCATGTCGCCGACGACCTTCGACGAGGGCGTGACCTTGACGATATCGCCGAACATTTCGTTGACGTCGGCATAGGCCTGCGCGACCTCGTGCCAGCGTTCCTCCAGCCCGAGCGAGCGCGCCTGTGCCTTGAGGTTGGTGAACTGGCCGCCCGGCATTTCG
>WFTU01000266.1 GCA_015485375.1 Paracoccaceae bacterium
CGAGAGCAGCAGCGGCCCCATCTCGGTGATAGTGGTGCGCACAGGATGGCCCTTTTCCCCGAACATGTCCCAGAACACGACGGGGAAGGCCTCGTAGTCGTAGTCGTCAAACCCGATTGTTTCAGCGCGGGCGATCAATTTCTCGTGCAGTTTGTGTTCCGGAGAACCGGCCATGGCCAGACCGGCAAGGTCGCCTTTGACGTCGGACAGGAACACGGGAACGCCCTGTTTGGAAAAACTCTCGGCCAGGATTTGCAAGGTAACGGTTTTGCCGGTGCCAGTGGCCCCCGCGATCAGTCCGTGGCGGTTGGCATATTTCAACAGCATATTTTGCGGCTCGCTATAATCCGCGCCGCCGCCGCCAATAAAAATCCGGTCGTTTTCCATGTGATAATCTCCTGAACCCAGTTGGGGCAAATCTAGCGGATTTTGACCCGAATACCAGTGGGCGCGCAGATTTATGTGTTGCAGCTTCTTGCCGATCCGTCGGGGCCTCCGGTTGACTTGGCCTCCGGTTCCTGACACCAGTATTGCAACGAAATTTACCTAGACAAGGAATGTCCCGCTGATGCGTCTTCTCAAACTCGCCGCCCTCATTGTTTTCACCGCTTTTCCCGTTTTCGCACAGGAAACCGCCAATCCGGTCGACCAATATCCAGTCGGGGGCGCCACGGACCAGACCGCCCCGCGCGAGGTCATCAAGGAAACCTTTGGCGACTGGGAAATCCGCTGCACCAACGAAGGCAAGACCTGTTTCATGTATCAACTGATGCTGCGGGAGGACGGCACTCCGGTAGCCGAACTCAGCTTCGTCAAGCTGCCGCTCGGTAGCGAAGCGGTGGCCGGTGCCACCGTGGTTGCCCCGCTCGGCACGCTGCTGACCCGCGGTCTGGCCATGCAGGTGGACGAGAAGGACGCCATCCAATATCCATTTACGTGGTGCGCACGCGCGGGCTGTTTTTCGCGCTTTGGTCTGACAGACCTGATGCTCAACGACATGAAAAAAGGTGCCCAGATCAAGGTTGCCGTGTTTTCGATCAGCAATGCGCAGGCGCCTGTGATTGTAACCGCCTCCCTCGACGGTTTTACCGACGCGTTTGAAGCGCTGGAAGCGCCTGCACAGTGAATATGTGGGATGAAAAATACGGTCGCGACGGCTACCTTTACGGCACTGAACCGAACGGATTTCTGCGCGGGAATTCCGGTGTGATACCGAAAGGCAAGGTGTTGTGCCTTGCCGATGGCGAGGGGCGCAACTCGGTCTTTCTGGCGGAGCAGGGCTATGACGTGACGGCTGTGGACCAGTCGGGCGTCGGGATTGCCAAAGGGCGTCAACTGGCCGCGGAGCGCGGTGTATCGGTGGAATTTGTTCACGCCGATCTGGATGATTACGATATTGGTGTCGAAAAATGGGACGGGATCGTCTCTATCTTCTGCCATCTGCCGCCGCCCCTGCGCGCGGCAGTGCATGCCCGCGCCGTTGCCGGGCTGAAACCCGGTGGCGTGTTCCTGCTGGAGGGCTACCGCCCTGCCCAGCTGGAAAACGGCACGGGCGGGCCGCCGGTGGCGGAGTTGATGCACACGAAAGAGGGTATCGAAACCGATTTTGCGGCTCTCGACATCCGCCATCTGGCCGAGGTTGACCGCGAGATCGTCGAGGGGTCCGGCCATACCGGCACCGGATCGGTCGTGCAGGCGATTATCGTCAAATAGCGCGTAACGCCAGAACCGCATTCATGCCGCCAAAGGCGAAGGCGTTGCTGAGGGCCACGGTGACTGTGGCTTCTCTGGACGTGTTCGGAACAACATCGAGATTGCACTCGGGGTCCGGTGCCTCGTAGCCGATAGTCGGAGGGATGATACCTTCGCGCAGGGCCATGATGCAGGCCAGAAGTTCCACCGCGCCGGTGCCGCCGATCAGGTGGCCGTGCATGGACTTTGTCGAGGACACCAACAGGTTGTCGGCATGCGGGCCGAATACGTCGCGAATTGCGGCCACCTCGATTTTGTCGTTGGCCGTCGTGCCGGTTCCATGGGCGTTGATATAGCCTACACTGTCGGCGCTGATCCTCGCATCCTGCAAGGCGCCGCGCATGGCACGCGCGGCCCCGTCACGGTTCGGCATAACGATGTCGCTGGCGTCGGAGGACATGGCAAAGCCGATCACCTCCGCCAGAATATCGGCGCCGCGGGCGCGGGCGCTCTCGTATTCCTCGAACACGAAAATCGCCGCTCCCTCTCCCTGCACCATGCCGTTGCGGGTAATTGAAAACGGGCGGCAGGCGTCTTGCGACATCACCCGCAGGCCCTCCCATGCCTTGATACCGCCGAAAACCAGCATGCTCTCGGAACCGCCGGTCAGCATTACATCACATGCACCCGAGCGGATCATATGGAAGGCCTGCCCCATTGCGTGGTTGGATGACGCGCAGGCGGTGGCCACTGAGTAGCTCGGCCCCTCGATGCCGTAGGTCATGGAGATATGGCTGGCGGCGGCGTTGTTCATCAGGCGCGGCACAACAAAAGGGTGGACCCGGTTCTTGCCCGCTTCGTAGACCGCCCGATAGCTGTCATCGAGCGTGTGCAGTCCGCCGGCGGCGGTGCCCAGAACCACGCCGGTCCGGGTTGCGTTTTCCTCTGAAATCCGGACACCGCTTTGAGCCATGGCCTCACGCGCCGAAAGCATCGCGAACTGGGTAGCGCGGTCGAATAGCGTCAGCTCCTGCCGGGTGAAATTGTCTTCGGGGGTGTAGGCGTGAATCTGGCCGCCGATCCGGACATGCAGGCGCCCGACGTCGGGAATGTCGAGTTGCGAGATGCCAAGCCGCCCCTCGTGCAGGCCCTCCATCGTGGCGCTGGCCCCGATGCCCAACGCGCTGACGGCCCCCTGTCCGGTTATGACGACGCGGCGCATCCGGCGTCAGGTTTTCGCGGCTTCGATCAGACCCTCGACCGCGCGGGCGATGGATTTGACGCTGGAAATGTCGAAACCGGAGTCTTCGGGGGCATTGGCGTTGAAGGGCACCTGAATATCGAAGGCTTCCTCGATGGCAAAAATCGCCTCGACCAGGCCGAGGGAGTCAATGCCCAGATCGTCCAGAGTGGCATCAAGCGAAACCTCGGCAGGCTCCTTCACTGCCTGCTCGGCGATGATCGCCACGACCTGTTCCTGCACATTCTGCATCCCTGAAAACCCCTCCGGCGTTTCGGCGTGATACATCTAATCATCCGTGTCGGATTTTGAAAGTCGCGCCTCGAGCACCTCGACCCTTTTTGCCAGACGTGGCAGGCGGCGCAGGGCTTTATACATATCGACCTGCGTGTCCATTTTTACCGCCGGATTGCCCATGACCATACGGTTGGACGGGATGTTGGAGGTGATGCCGGTCTGCCCAGCGGCGACGACATTTTCCCCGACGGTTACATGATCTGCAACACCGACCTGTCCGGCCAGAACCGAGCCGTCGCCGATGGTCGAGCTGCCAGCGATTCCGACCTGTCCGCAGAGCAGGCAGTTGCGGCCGACACGCACGTTGTGGCCAATATGCACCATGTTGTCGAGCTTGGTGCCGTCGCCAATCACCGTATCTGCGATGGTGCCCCGGTCCAGCGTCGCGCCGGCACCGATTTCCACACGATCACCGATGACGACCGTGCCAAGCGAATTGATGCGCACATATTCGGTATCGCGATGACCTTCACGCACCTGCATTTCGGCGCGCGCTTCCTCGACCACTCCGGGCTCGGGAGAGACGAAGGAAAAGCCGTCATTGCCGATCGCGGCATTGCTGTGGCAGATGAAATCGTCGCCGATAACCACACGGGCGCCGATGCGAACGCCGTTGTAGAGCAGCGCATTGGCACCGATTATTGCACCCTCCGCAATGGAACTGTGCGACAGGATTCTGGCGTTCGGGCCGATTTTCGCACCGCGCCCGATCACCACGAAGGGGCCGATGGCGACGCCCTCTCCGATTTCGGCATCTTCGGCGATGACAGCTGTGGGGTGGATGCCTGAATCAACCTCGGGCGCGAGGCCGAAAATGCCGTTCACACCGGCCAGCGCATAGCGCGGGCGCGGGACGAAAATCGCTGCCTCCAGCCCGAGGGCCTGCCAGTCGGCACCGTCCCACAGGATGGCAACACGGGCGCTTCCCTCGCCCAGCGCTTCGGCATAGGCGGGCTGCATGGCAAGGGCAAGATGTTCTGCGGTGGCTGCGGCAGGTTCGGCCGGGCCAGTCACCTGAAGGTCAAGGTCCCCGACAGCCTCCGCCCCCAGCGCTTCGGCCAGTTCCCGAACAGAAATTTTCATGTGCGACTCCTTGCAGGCGGGGCCTTGCCCCCTCGCAAGCCTTTTAGCCGTCCAGACCGGGGATTGTCACCCCGGCTTTTACCAGCGCATCGAAAACCATCTTGTCGCGACGATAGATGTCGGCGCGATAGTTGATCTCTCCGCTATCGTCGAAAAACGCGGTGCGATAGACCAGATGCACGGGGATCGGCTCGGCCAGATCGACCTGCGTTTCGCGCCGTGTGGCGAGGATCGAGTCGAATTTCGCCTGCGGGTCGGCCTCTTGCGGTGCCAGCAGCGTATAGGCCAGTTCCAACGGTTTCTGTACGCGCACACAGCCGTGGCTGAAAGCGCGGGCATCACGGTTGAACAGGCTGCGCGACGGGGTGTCGTGCAGATAGATGTTGAACTTGTTCGGGAACATGAATTTCACACGACCCAGTGCATTGTTCGACCCCGGAAGCTGGCGCAGGACAAAGGGGAAGTTGCCGGTGGAATACTGCGTATAGTCAACAGCGGTAGAGTCCACGACCTGACCGCTGCCGCGCACGCGCATCTGGATATTCTGGCGCGCAAGGGTGCTCGGGTCCGCCAGCAGCTTCGGCAGGTATTCTTTCGACGCGATGCTCATCGGCACGTTCCACGACGGGTTGATCACCATATGGGTCATCACGTCGGAGAACTCGGCCGTCTGGTTTCTGGCGGTACCGACAACCACGCGGAAGCTCAGCGTCGGCTTGCCGTCGTCAATCACCGAAGCGGTGTAGTCGGGAATATTCACATAGATATGGCGCTTGCCGAGGTCGAAATTCATCCAGCGCAGACGCTCCAGATTGACCACCACCTGTTTCAGGTGCTGCTCCGGTCCGGCGTTGACTGCGGCCAGCGTTTTCGGGCCGACCAGCCCGTCGGTATTGAGTCCGGCATCGGCCTGAAAGGCTTTGACCGCTTCGATAATGCCGTCGTCATATTCGGGAGAAGTAAGATCATCGACCTCGTAACCGAGGAAATTCAGGCGGGCGCGCAGGGCAACAACGCGCGCGTTGTTGTGACCCGGGCGCAGGGTGCGGCCGGACGGGACAAGCGTTGCCTCGCTGTTCGCGGCAACCAGTTTTTCCAGACGGCGCTTCTCGGCCAGCATCAGCTCATATTCCGGCGAGGAGGGCTGCAGGGTTTTGTAAAACGCCTGCTTGTCGGTTGCGGCAGCAACATTGGCCAGAACGGTTGCGGTTTCGGGCACCCTCCACTCGGAATTCATTTCGCGGTTGATGGATTTCGGGTTGAGCATGCCGGCCGTCAGGTCCTTGGCAAACTGAACATAGGACATGGCAGCGGCAACTTCGAGCGCGGCAATATCCGCAGGCGCGCCGGAGCCGTTCCAGGCGGTTTCAATTGCGGCGGTATTATAGCGCGCCAGCGGCAAACCGTGCGCCGGAGCCTGTTCGATCGCGGTCAGCAGATCGAGAATGGCGCGGTTGTCGCCAGCCCAGATCGGCTGGTTGTCGCGGGCGGCATAAAAATCGATAAATTCGTGTGTGGCCTCGCCACCAGCCTCGAGGAGGGCGGCAATTTCCTGCCCGACCTGCTGCTCGCGGGTCAGAACCGGCGCCGGAACCACCCCGCTTTCGACTGCGGGAGCCTGTGCGGTCTGGGAGAGCGCCGGAACGGCGGCGAATACCGAAGCCAGTGAAATCAGGGTTGCGACGGTGGCTTTTGAAAAACTGTTGTTAAATTGATACATTGTGTCCTCTGCGCCACGAAAATCCGGCTATACGCTTTTAATTATACGCCTGCCCACGGTCATTCGAGTGGAAAATACGAAAAATCGGCATTAATTTGCCCATTGTGGGATATGGGTGACAGAGCCAAAGGAACAAAACATGTCCGCCAGGCGACACTTCGGGTGCTTTTCCCATAGGCGGATTTCTGCAATCACAAATTTTTAGACAAATCTGCCACTTGGCGTGCGAATCGTTTCGTGTCATAAGACGTAAAGGTAAAGCAGTCCTTAGTGTAATGAGGTCTTAACAATAACCGGTCGATCAACGATCGTAGAGACACGAACGAGGCAGATAAAGAATGAATTCCAACCAAGCGAAAACATCTCGCCGGCGTCTGCTTGCGGCTTTCGCCGGCACTGCGGTTCTTACGGCCGCACCGGTGTATTCCAAAGCCTCCGGCCTGATCCGTCATGCAGGTGACGTGCGTCGCATAAGCATGCGCAACCAGCGGACGGGTGAAACGCTCGACACTATCTACTGGATCGAAGGCGAATATATTCGTCCGGTTCTGGACGAAATCAGCTACTTCATGCGCGACTGGCGTGAAAACGAGGTCATCTCCTACGACCGCACCAACATCGACATTCTGGCAGCTTCGCACAGCCTGATGGAAACATCGGAGCCGTATCTGCTGCTATCCGGCTATCGCACGCCGAAAACCAATGCCATGTTGCGTTCGCGCAGCCGCGGCGTTGCGTCCAACTCCTTCCACGTCAAGGCCAAGGCCGCCGATCTGCGTCTGAAATCGCGTTCGGTCAGCCAGATGGCTGCGGCGGCGCTGGCTTGTGGTGCCGGCGGGGTTGGCAAATACTACGGGTCCAACTTCGTGCATATGGACAGCGGTCCGGTGCGCACCTGGCGCGGATAATTCCAGCCATATTTCCGAAACAGCCCGCCCCTTTCGAGGCGGGCTTTTTTATGCCCGCACGGTGCCGTCGCCGCTCACCAGATATTTGAAACTGGTGAGCTGCTCTGCCCCGACAGGACCGCGTGCGTGCATCTTGCCGGTGGCGATACCGATCTCTGCCCCCATGCCGAACTCGCCCCCGTCCGCGAACTGGGTCGAGGCGTTGTGCATCAGGATGGCGCTGTCCACCCGCTCGAAGAAGCGGTCGCGGGCGGCCGGATCCTCGGTCAGGATCGCATCGGTATGGCTGGAACTGTATCGCCGGATATGGTCAATCGCACCGTCCACCCCGTCCACCAGTTTGGCGGCGATAATGGCGTCGAGGTATTCATTGCCCCAGTCGCTGTCGCTCGCCGGAACCGTGCCGTCCACGTCCAACCCCTCGCCCGCGCGCACCTCGATGCCCGCCTCGATCAGGTCGGTGATGAAAGGGGCACCATGTTTGTCGTAGAACGTGCGGTCGATCAGCAGGCACTCGGCCGCGCCGCATATACCGGTGCGCCGCGTCTTGGCGTTCAGGATCACCTTGCGGGCCTTTTCCACATCGGCGGCGGCGTCCACATAGACATGCACGATACCTTCGAGATGGGCAAAGACCGGCACGCGCGCCTCGCGCTGGACCAGCCCGACGAGGCCCTTGCCGCCACGCGGCACGATCACATCGATGGTGTCGGTCATTATCAGCATCTCGCTTACCGCCGCACGGTCGCGCGTGGGGACAAGCTGGATCGAGGCTTCGGGCAGGCCCGCCGCTTTCAGCCCCTCGACCAGACAGGCGTGGATGGCGCTGGAGGAATGGAAGCTCTCCGACCCGCCGCGCAGAATGGCCGCGTTGCCGGATTTCAGGCACAGCCCGCCCGCATCTGCCGTCACGTTCGGGCGGCTTTCATAGATCACCCCGACCACGCCTAGCGGGGTGCGGATGCGCCGGATGTGCAGGCCCGAGGGCATGTCCCATTCCGCAATCACCTTGCCGACCGGATCGGGCTGTCCGGCCACAGTACGCAGACCGTTCACGATCCCCTCGATCCGCGCTTCGTCCAGCATCAGGCGGTCTAGCATCGCATCGGACAGCCCTTTTTCGCGGCCATAGGCCATGTCCTTTTCGTTCGCGGCCATAATTTCGGCGCGCCGGTTCCAGACCGCATCGGCCGCAGCCATCAGCGCGGCGGTCTTGTCTTCGGGTTTGGCATAGGCCAGTTCGGCACTGGCGGCTTTGGCCTTGGTGCCGATTTCCTGCATTACCTGTTTAACGTCCATAATTCCCTCACATCGCCATATCGTCGCGGTGGACCATCACGGCCCGTCCGCTGTGGCCCAGTCGGGCCTCTATTTCATTGGACTGGCAGCCCGCTATCAGGCGTGCCTCACTCGCATCATACCCCGCCAGCGCCTTCGCCAGCGGGCCGGTCGGGCCGATGATCTCGACGGTTTCGCCGCGGTGGAAATCACCCTCGACAGCGGTCACACCGGCAGGTAACAGGGATTTCCCTCGTCCCAGTGCCGCTGCAGCACCCGCATCGACCACGATCCGCCCCTTGGGTTTCATTCCCGAAATCCAGCGTTTGCGCGCCTTCCAGCAGGGCCTTCAGCGGGCGGTCAACCTCGCCCTTGGCA
>WFTU01000267.1 GCA_015485375.1 Paracoccaceae bacterium
ATATTGGAGCCGGGGCAGACCTCCAGCAGGATGTTTTCCTCTGCCAGCCGTTTGACCAGTTCGGGGTCCTCGATGGCGCGCACGCCGTGGCCGATGCGGGTGACCTGCAGATGGTCGAGGGTTTCGCGCACGGAGTCCGCGCCGCAGATCTCGCCGGCGTGGGAGGTCAGGCCGAGGCCCGCCTCTTTGGCGATGGCAAAGGCGGGGGCGAAATCGGCGGCGCTCAGGTGGCGTTCCTCGCCGCCCATGCCAAATCCGGTGAGCATGGGGCCGGCGGTTTCGGCAGACAGACGCGCGATTTTTTCGGCATCCTCGGGGCCGAAATGGCGCACACAGGTGGAGATGAAACGGGTTTCGATGTCGCGCGCGGCACGGGCGTTATCTGCCCCTTCCGTCATTGCCGCGAGGTATTCTTTCCATGCCTCCAGATCGCCGCCACCGCAAAAATCGGCCGCGAGGAACAGCTCCGCATAGATCACGCCGTTGTCGGCGCATTCGGCCAGCACCGCCTCGGTCAGGCGGCGGTAGTCTTCGGGGGTTTGCAGAACGCTGGTGGCGGCCTCGTAGGTGCGCAGGAATTCCGCGAAATCGGCCCAGTGATAGGAGCCGTCAGCGTCGAAAATCCTCGACAGGTCGACGTTTTTCTCGGCCGCCAGCGTGCGGATGAATTCCGGCGGGGCGGCACCCTCGATATGCAGGTGAATCTCGGTTTTCGGCAGGGATTTCCATTCGCTCACAGGAAGCTCCTCCCGTGTTTTCCCGGCTGCATGCCCAAATGCGCAGCGATGCTCTCGCCCACATCGGCGAAATTGACGACGCCGATATTGCGCGGCGCGATGTCGGGGCCGGTTATCAGCACAGGCACCCGTTCGCGCGTGTGTTCGGTGCCGAACCATGTCGGATCGTTGCCGTGATCGGCGGAGATCACCAGCATATCCCCCTTTTCCAGCCGCGACGTGATTTCGGGCAGGCGGGCGTCGAAAGCCTCCAGCGCGCGGGCATAGCCGGATACGTCGCGGGGATGGCCGTACAGCGTGTCGAATTCGACGAGATTGGCGAAAATCAGGTCGCCGTCGCGGTATTCGTCCATGAACGCCAGCAGGTCATCGACCAGTTCCAGATCGCGTTTACCCTTTTTTAACTTGCTGATGCCACGGTGGGCGAAAATATCGCCGATTTTGCCGACCGCGAGCAGTTGATGGCCCGCTCCTACCACTCGGTCGCACAGGGTCGGCTCCGGCGGCTCGATGGCATAGTCCTTGCGATTGAGTGTGCGGGTAAAGGTATCTGCGGTTTCGCCGACAAACGGGCGGGCGATGATGCGCCCTACCCGCATGGGATGGAAAATATCCGCGGCGATCTCGCAGATGTCATAGAGGCGCTGAAGTCCGAAGTGTTCCTCGTGCGCCGCGATCTGGAACACGCTGTCGGCAGAGGTGTAGCAGATCGGCTTGCCGGTGCGGATATGCTCCTCGCCCAGTTCATGCAGGATCGGCATGCCGGAAGCGTGTTTGTCGCCGAGGATGCCGGGCAGATTCGCGCGCTCGATAAACTCAGCGATTTTATCCGGCGGGAAGGCCGGCTGCGTATCCGGGAAATAGTGCCAGTCGAAAGGGACCGGAACACCGGAAAGTTCCCAATGGCCGGACGGGGTGTCTTTGCCGCGCGAAATCTCGGTGGCTGCGGCGTAGGTGCCTGCCTCCCCCGCATCCAGACCGGGCGTTTTCGCGCCCGACGCCAGCCGAATGGCGGCGCCAAGGCCGAGAGCATCCAGATTGGGGAGACGCAAGGGACCGCTGCGGCCCTCTTCGGCTTTGCCTGCGGCGCAGGCCTGCGCGATATGGGCGAGCGTGTTGGAACCCCCGTCACCGAAATCCGCCGCATCGGGCGCACCGCCGCAACCGACGGAATCGAGAATCAGAAAAATGGCGCGGGCCATAATTACCCCTTTTGCAAATGCGACTTGTCAAAACTGCCCGGAAGTAAATCCCCGACCGTTGTCGTACTGGTTTCCCCTGCAGGATTGGCAAGAATGACCGGTGTATCGAGTTCGGAAAATTCGGCGATTTTCTGGCGACAGCCACCGCAAGGTGTAATCAGAACCGGACCACCGGCAACAACCAGTATTTCCGCGATTTCGGTTTCCCCCGCCGCGATCATCGCCGCAATAGCCCCCGCCTCGGCACAGGTTCCTTCGGGGGAGGCGACGTTCTCCACATTGCAGCCACCGAAAATCTTTCCGGAACCGCTGCGCACAGCGGCACCCACCTTGAAATTCGAGTAGGGCGCATAGGCGTTCTTGCGGGCATTCAGGGCGGTTTCAAGCAAAGTCATCGGGAATCCTTAAACAATATCCGCCAGACTACAGGCTTTTGGCTATCCTCGGCAAGCGGCGTTCAGGAGTTTTCCCAGCTGTCTTTCTTGCGGTAGAGCGTCGAGGGCGAAACATCGAGCAGCCGCGCGGCCTGCGTAATCGAGCCGTCGCAAAACTCGATGGTTGCCTCGATAAAATCCCGTTCCAGCTGCGCCAGAGGCGTGCCGATAAATGCGGCTAGATTGGTCGGGGGCGGGCCGGAACCGGCAATACTGTTGCGCGACGCGGCATGTCGGGAGCGACCGGTATTCCCGCTTTTTTCTGCCCGTGCCAGGGTAATTTCCGAGGGCAGCATTTCCGGCAGAACCACCGGACCATCGTTCAGAACCACGACATTGCGGATGACATTCATCAGCTGGCGCACATTCCCCGGCCAGTCGCAGGCCTTGAGAATATCGACCACGCCCTGACTGAAACCCTCGAAATTCTTGCCTTCTTCGCTGGCGAATTTCTCCAGCATACTGCCGGCGATTTCCATAATGTCGCCCGGGCGATCCTTGAGCGCCGGCAGATGGATGGGCACCACATGCAAACGGTAATACAGGTCTTCGCGAAACCGTCCGGCGCGCACTTCGGCCAGCGGATCACGGTTGGTGGCGCAAACGATACGCACATCGACCATCTGCGGCTTCGTCGCTCCGACCGGCTGTATGGTCGAGGTTTGCAGAAAACGTAGAAGCTTGGTCTGCAACGCAAGATCCATCTCGCAAATCTCGTCGAGGAACAGCGTGCCGCCGTGGGCCACGGCCGCAGCACCCTTCTTGTCAGCGATCGCGCCGGTGAACGAGCCTTTCAAATGGCCAAAAACCTCGGACTCCAGCAGATCCCGAGGAATTGCCCCGCAATTCAGCGGAATAAACGGCCCGTTGGCGCGGCTGGAAACATTGTGGATGGCCTGCGCGCAGATATCCTTGCCGGTGCCGCTTTCACCGGTCACGAAAACCGTGGCGGTCGAGCGGCCGATGTTGCGCACCATGCGGTAAATCTGCTGCATTTCCTCGGAGGAGCCTATGAAGCCCTCGAAACCCTCGGCGGTTCCATCAACCGGCACCTGCGGCGGAACCGAGTCGCTCTGGAGCGCCTTGATCGCGTTATCCACGGCGGAAAGCAGCCGGATTTCGTCAAACGGTTTGACCAGAAAATCGAAGGAACCCAAACGCATAGCCTCGACCGCTCGGTTGATCGAACCGTTGGCGGTAATGACAATAATTTTGACATCCGGTTCCAGCTCGATGAATTCGGCCATCAATTCGGTGCCGTCGCCGTCGGGCAAAAGCAGGTCCAGAAGTACGATTTTGGAGCGGGTCTTCGCAAATTGCGATCGCGATTCCGCTATAGTTGCTACGGAAACGATTTCGTGACCGGCCTTACGCAGAACGGTTTCATACACCATCGCGAGCGAGGGCGTGTCTTCAATAAGCAGTATAGGCAAAGTCATTAAGTAAATATTACCGCTATTGTTTGGCTAAAAATGCCAATACTTCGGAGATACCCTTAATGCACAACATATTCAAGGACTGACGGTTAATCTGGCCATCTGCCTTAACGGCAAGGTTCAGCGCCTCGGCACATTGTTGCAGATTGGCAGCCCCGATCGACCCCCCTACCGAGATCAGCGTGTGGCTCGCGGCGCGGATTGCTTGCGAATCTCCGGCGGCCTCTGCCTCGATCAGGTTGGTGCGCATGTCCTGCAGATCGATGGTTACTTTTTCGAGAAAATCCTCGCGGGTTTCCGCGCCGATGGTCTGCATCAGGGTATCGAAAACCTGCCGGTCCACCTCCCCCACATCACCCTGAAAACCGGACAGCGTATTGGCGGCTTCGGGGACCGGGGTGATTTGCGGGGCCGAGCCATACATGAAACCGAGGATCGAACGTCCAAGAGCCGATATCCCCTCGATCGGTTTGGCGATAATTCCGTCGGCTCCGGCCATCTCGATCCGGTCGCGATGCTCGCGCATGACATAGGCGGTGAGCGCCACCAGCGGAGTCGCGGATTTGGCGTCCGTGCGGGCGCGGATCGCCCGAAGGACTTCGAGGCCGGACTTGCGCGGCATCTCGATATCCAGCAGAACCACATCGAAATCCTCGCGCTCGAAAATCTCCAGCGCTTCGACGCCATCCGAGGCCACCTCGAAACGCGCGCCCATGCTTTTGAGCATCTGGGTCACGACGAGTTGGTTGGTGATGTTATCCTCGGCCAGCAAAATTTTGTAGTGTGACAGGTCGGGCAGCGGCTCTTCTCCGGCAAAACGTGAGGCCTGATGGTGCTGGCGAACGGGAAATGTCAGGGTTACCTGCGCACCGCCCCCGGGACGGTTTCTGGCAGATATCGCCCCGCCCATGCCACGCACCAGAGTGCTGACGATATACAGCCCCATGCCGGAGCCTGGTTTGTCGGAATCTTCGGGGCGGCTGCGAAACTGGAACAAGCCGGCCTTGGCGGCGTCGCTGAAACCGGGGCCCGTATCCGAAATCTCTATCCGCATCGTCTCGCCGTTTGCGTAGGCGACCGAGACACGCACCTCGCCTCTGGTCGAAAATTTAATAGCGTTGCCGATCAGGTTGTTGATAATCCGGTGAAAGCTGACCTTGTCGGTGGTGTCCAGCAACGGCAGGTTTTCCGGTATGTCGAGGGAAAATCCGGTTCCGTCACGCCCCACTTGCGGCAACCAGATATCGGCGATCACTTCCAGTTCCGCCGCAACATTGACGGGATCGCCGGAGTTTGCCGGATAGGTCAGGTCCTCGCCCATGTCGAAGGCCAGTTCCATCAATTCCTGCAACATGCGCGAAGAGGCGCGGGCCCGCGCGAGGTTTGCCTGCGCGTCTTTTGACAGATCGGTCGTGTCAATCAGGTCGAGGCTGCCGAGCACGCCTGCCAGAGATGCGCGCAGATCATGGGACAAGAGCGCAAAGTTGCGTTTCGTCTCGTCGCGCTCCTCGTCGGAGCCGGTTTTGGCGTATTGGTTCATGTTATCCGCGTTCATTCTACTCTCTGATTCGCAAATCGACAAATGCCACCTTTGGTTGATATGGCGCGTAGTATACACACTCTAAAGGTAAATTGCACATGAAAATTCACGCGATTTGCCGATAGACGATCTGGCGCAATTCCTGAAAATCCAGTGGCAGATCGATAATGAAATCAAAGGATTCCGAGTTGACCGGTCGACCGAGCGCAACAAACAAGGCGTTCGGATGCCGGCGGTTGGCGTCATTCAGGTAATCGTTTTCGCTGCCGTTTCCCGATTCGATCAAAACGATATGGACTTCGCATGTATCTTCGTTCGAACAGAACGCGATGTTGTCCCCTTTGAGGGCTGCGCGGCATATCGCGCCCATTGCTTCGCTGGAGGCATAAATCTCCACATTCAGCGTGCTGACATCGAAGAGCTCGACCGGAATTCTGGCCTCCACCGAAATACGGTTGCCGCCGGGATTGTGGACGCGGATGGAACCGTTCATTTTCTCAACCAGCCCGCGCGCAATAGCAGGGCCGAGCGCATCGGTTGCGAATTTGTCTGCGCCACGGTTTTCTGCGCCAAGAATCAGGTCCGCGTCCCACTCGCCGCCTTCGGAGGCATATTCGAAGGTGAGTGTCATAGTCAGGCAGTCATCGCTACAGGCAAACTCCACAAACGCCCTGCGCGTGCCGGCAGTCTCGACAATATATTGTGTCAGATGGCTGAAAGCCTGCCGAAGGCGCCGGAAATCGGCGCGCACGCGTGCCGGGCAGTCCGACGCGACCTCGACGTCGAAATCCACGCCCTCGCGCCGCGCCATCGGGGCGAAGCGGTCCCCCACTGCCTTGGCCAGATGGCGGATTTCGAACGGTCTGGAGTCCAGTTCAATATCGTCCGCCTGCAACGCGCTGAAATCGAGAATGTCGGCGAGGAGCGCAACCATTTGCTGTGCGGATTGCTCCGCCTGCTGGATCAGGTTTCGCTGTCGCGGCTGCGTCTCGTTCTGTTTGGTCAACGCCAGAAGGCCCAGAACACCGTTCATCGGGGTCCGCAACTCGTGGCTCATCATGGTCAGGAACTGCGACTTTGCCAGACTGGCACTTTCGGCGGCATTGGCCAGTTGGCGATTGAGGCGCGCCAATCGTTTGTACTTCAGACTCTCGCGATTTATATACGCCACCGCAAACAGCGCCACAGCGGTTGCCAAACCGAACAGAATAAGGGTGCGGTTCACGCCGGCCTCGAGACTTTCACGAATTTCACGCCCGCGGGTTTCCTCGCCAAGCGTAACTTCGCGGCTCAGGCGGGACAGAAGCGGGGGGAATTCGTCGAACCTGGCAAAAATCCCGGCCGCTTTGGCACGATCGTCGGTTGTCAGGCCAACAACTTCGCGATCCACCTCTTTCATCCGGTCAAAAAGGTTGGTGACAACGTTGGACTGGCTTTCATATACGGCGAGCCGTTCACCCACCCTGCCCTCGCGAAACAGCGCTACACGACTCCAGAGAATATCGAAACGGGTGTTGACCTCGGCCGCACCCACACCGGAGCCTTCGATCTGGAATGACAGCAGCGCCTCGCGAAAGCGGGCGAGTTCCAGTTCAAGCTGTGTAGCTGTCCAGGAGATATCCTCCTGACTGGCCGAGCGCATGCTCGCTACGTCCTGTTTGAAGGTGTAAACACCGATGGCCGCAAAGCCGCTGATCCCGAGGAAAACCACCAGCAGGACCAGACTCGGGAGACCAAGCCGTTTCAAAGGGCCGTCACCCGTGTCAGCAACCAGATCAGGCGATCATTGTAGACACGGTCCTGCAGTTCGGGGTTATCTGTCATCGGGTAAATCAACCAGACCGGCCCCTTGTCGCGCAGGGAAAACAGTTTCCCGTCGATGGAAAGCGCGAAAATCACGTCATAGTCGCGAAAATCGGAGACCGGGATTTCGATAGAATACCCGTTAATGGCATAAAACCGGGCCATTTTAATATCATCACCCAGCATCGAGACGACATCGCGCGCAAGCGGGCCGCTGAACTCGGACACATCGTCAACAAAATCGTTGGCCGTATTGACGGTAACCTGCGGCATCGCCAGCAGGTCCTCCATTCCCATCTCGATCACAATTCCTTCGGAAGGATTTTCGAGCGTCAACACGGTTTGCGCGACAGCCACGCCAGCGCTGCCGACGAGAACACCGGAAAAAAATATGAACGCACCCAGATACCGTTTAGCTACGAATATTGCACGAAGCATCGCGAGGTCTCCTACACTCCAGCACCAACACACGCTGGTTTAAACGGCGAAACCTAAGGAAAGGTAAAATTCGGAAGATTTTCCCGAAAACCCTCCCGGCCCGATGCCGGATAAACATGCGTCCCCCACCTGGATGCACATACACCCGCGACAGTTGCAAAATGCATCAATGGAAGCAAGCATTTTTTCACAAAACCGTGCGTAATTCCTGGCAATAATCTCCGGCAGGCCCGCACACAGGCCGAAATTCGCATTCCGGCCTGTATAACGAAAGTTTACAGGAGTTTATTTTGCAAAACCAAGCTGTTGCAATGCGGCCGCAATCTCGTCGAGAATCACAGGATCGTCGATCGTCGCGGGCATCTTCCATTCCGTGCCGTTGGCGATATTGACCATCGTGCCGCGCAAAATCTTGCCGGAGCGGGTTTTGGGCAGGCGGTCAACCACCGCGGCCATTTTGAAGGCGGCAACGGGGCCGATCTGCTGGCGCACCAGCTTGACAACTTCGGTCACGATTTCCGCGTGCGGGCGATTTACGCCGGCATTCAGGCAGAGGAATCCAAGCGGGAGCTGCCCTTTCAGATCATCCGCCACGCCAATCACCGCGCATTCGGCCACGTCGGGGTGCGAGGCCAGAACCTCCTCCATCGCGCCGGTGGACAGGCGGTGGCCGGCGACATTGATCACATCGTCGGTGCGCGCCATGATGTAGAGGTAGCCGTCCTCGTCAATCATCCCCGCATCTCCGGTTTCATAGTAGCCGGGGAAGGTTTCCAGATAGGCCTTTTTATAGCGCTCTTCGGCCTGCCAGAGGGTCGAGAGTGTGCCCGGGGGCAGCGGCAGTTTGATGGCTATTGTACCCAGTTCCCCCGCGGGCAACTGATGGCCGTCATCGCCAAGGATCTGCACGTCGTAGCCCGGCATGGCCACGGTGGGCGAGCCGAGTTTGGTCGGCAATTCCTCGATCCCCAGCGGGTTGGCGGCGATGGCATAGCCGGTCTCGGTCTGCCACCAGTGGTCCACCACCGGCACGCCGAGCTGTTCCTGCGCCCAGACAATCGTGTCGGGGTCGGCGCGCTCGCCGGCGAGGAACAGGGCTTTCAGGCAGGAAAGGTCGTATTTTTTCACAAACTCTCCGGTCGGATCCTCGCGTTTGATGGCGCGAAAGGCGGTCGGGGCGGTGAAGAAGGACTTTACCTTGTGTTCGGAAATCACCCGCCAGAAGGTGCCTGCGTCCGGTGTGCCGACCGGTTTGCCCTCGAACAGGATCGTGGTCGCGCCGTAGATCAGCGGGCCGTAGGCGATATAGGAATGGCCCACCACCCAGCCGACATCGGAGGCGGCCCAGAAGACCTCTCCCGGATCGACGTTGTAGATATTTTTCATGGTCCAGTGCAGCGCCACCATATGCCCGCCGGAGGGGCGCACGACGCCCTTGGGCTGGCCTGTGGTGCCGGAGGTATAAAGGATGTAGAGCGGATCGGCCCCGCCGACCGGCACGCATTCGGCCGGTGCGGCCGCGGATTGCAGGTCCTGCCAGTCGAAATCGCGGCCCTCGACCAGATCGGCCTGTGCCTGCTCTCGTTGCAGGATAACGGTGAATTCCGGTTTGTGCTTTGCCAGCTCGATCGCGCCGTCGAGCAGGGGTTTGTAGGCGATCACCCTGCCCGGCTCGATCCCGCAGGAGGCGGCGATGATGGCCTTCGGCGTAGCATCGTCGATACGCACGGCCAGTTCGTTAGCGGCAAAACCGCCGAAGACTACGGAATGCACCGCGCCGATGCGGGCGCAGGCGAGCATGGCGACGACTGCTTCGGGGACCATGGGCATATAGATGACGACGCGGTCGCCCTTCTCGATGCCTTTGGCGCTGAGTGCGCCGGCAAAACGGGAGGCCTGATCCAGCATCTCGGCATAGGTGAACTTGCGTTG
>WFTU01000268.1 GCA_015485375.1 Paracoccaceae bacterium
CCAACATCAGGGAATCAGCGGCGTCGAACACCTGTTCCTTGTCCTCCTGCATATCCTTGGAATAGGCGAGCGGCAGGCCCTTCATAATCGTCAGCAACGCCACCAGCGAGCCGTTGATCCGCCCGACCTTGGCACGGATCAGCTCCGCCGCATCGGGGTTTTTCTTCTGCGGCATAATGCTGGAACCGGTCGAGAAACGATCCGAAAGCGTCACAAAGCGGAACTGGGCCGAGGACCAGATCACCAGTTCTTCGGCAAAGCGGCTCAGGTGCGTGGCGCAGATCGAGGCGCTCGACAGGAACTCCAGCGCGAAGTCACGGTCGGATACTGCGTCCAGCGAATTGGCGGCAGGGCGGTCAAAGCCCAGCGCCCCGGCCGTCATATGCCGGTCGATCGGAAAGGAGGTTCCGGCCAGTGCGGCCGCCCCCAAAGGCGATTCATTCATCCGTTTGCGTGCGTCCTGCATCCGCGAACGGTCGCGCGCGAACATCTCCACATAGGCCATCATGTGATGCCCCCATGTCACCGGCTGCGCCACTTGTAGATGGGTGAAACCGGGCATGACCATATCGGCCCCTGCCTCCGCCTGCACCAGCAGCGCCTTCATCAGGGCCTCCAGCCCGTCGATCGCGGCGTCATACTGGTCCCGTGTCCAGAGCTTGAAATCCGTCGCCACCTGATCGTTGCGCGACCGCGCGGTGTGCAAACGCCCGGCCGGTTCGCCAATCAGCTCTTTCAGCCGCGATTCGACATTCATGTGAATGTCTTCGAGGGCCCTGGAAAACGGAAAATCGCCGCGCTCGATCTCTGACAATACCGTGAGCAGCCCTTCCCTGATCGCTTCGGCATCCTTATCACTAATGATACCCTGTGCAGCAAGCATCGCTGCGTGGGCGCGGGAACCCTCGATATCCTGACGGGCCATGCGCTTGTCAAAGTCGATCGAGGCGTTGATCGCCTCCATGATCGCATCCGGTCCCGAGGCAAAACGTCCGCCCCACATTGCATTCGATGTTTTTTTGTCCGACATAGGCATACCTGTTTATTCGCGAGGCCAAAATGAAACGACCCCTTCTTGCTGCCATGCTATACGCCGCCCTGACTTTGGGTGCAAACCCCTTGCTTGCCAACGGCATTGATGCGGGGGTGCGCACGGAAATCCTCGACATGCGCGAGGACAGCATGCGCAAGCTGAATATCCCGTCCAAACCGGCGAAGGTCTCCGGCACCGCTTTTGAAACCGAGGACGGCCGGAAGCTGGTGTTTTCCGACAGCAACGGCAAATTCCGGCTGGTGAACTTCTGGGCCACATGGTGCCCGCCGTGTCGCGAGGAAATGCCCTCGCTCGACCGCCTGCAGGCGGATTTCGGCGGTGAGGATTTTCAGGTGATGACCATTGCCACAGGTCGCAACCGGATCGAGGGGATTTACGATTTTTTCGAGATGGCCGGTGTAACCAACCTGCCGATCCTGCTTGACCCGCGCGGGAAACTGGCGCGGGAGATGGGGGCTCTCGGCTTGCCGACAACATTGCTGCTTGATCGCAATGGCCGCGAGATCGCGCGTCTTACCGGCGGGGCGGACTGGTCTTCGGACAATGCCAAGGCGGTTTTACGCGCCTTGATGGAGGCCAGCGACCACGCCGCGAACTAGCGCGCGAGGGCTTGCACCTCGCCGTGGCGCGGGCAGGCGATTTTGTGATCGTTCACCATGCCCACCGCCTGCATGAAGGCGTAAACGATGGTCGGGCCGCAAAATTTGAAACCCTCGGCCTTCAGATCACGCGAGATTTGTTCCGATAGCGGGGTTTTTGCCGGTATATCGGCCATGGTTTCGATCCGGTTCACCAGCGGTTTTCCGTCCACGTATTTCCACAGAAACGGCGAGAACCCCTCGCGGGCCTCGATGCCCAACCATGCCTGCGCGTTGCCGATGGTCGCCTCGATCTTGCCGCGATGGCGGATGATGCCGGAGTTGGCGAGCAAGCGGGTCACGTCGTCTTCGGTGTAGCGCGCGATCATTTCAGGATCGAAACCGTCGAAAGCCGAACGGAAATTATCGCGTTTTTTCAGGATGGTGATCCAGCTTAGCCCGGCCTGAAACCCGTCGAGGATCAGCTTTTCGAAAAGCGCACGGCTGTCGTATTCGGGGACGCCCCATTCCTGATCGTGGTAATCGGTATAGATGGGCTCGTCCCCGCACCACTCGCAGCGGTTTTCCATGCAGAATTCCCCTTTTACAAATTTTGGACATTTATAGAACAATTTGTGAAAATTCACGAACTATTAAGTTTTGCCCCGTCAATCTGTTCCAAACGCAACGCAACCGGACGGAGGCCAGAGTGATTCCTTCCAAAACCCAGTTCCCGCCGGCAAGGGATATCCCGGCCGGCCGCTCCCGCCGCCTGATCCGGCAGGAAACCCACAGGGTGAAATCGGCAATTGCCGAGGGACGGTTGCGGCTGTTCTACCAACCGGTCGTGCGTTCGGACAAAATGGATTTTGTTGCGTTTTACGAAGGGCTGGCGCGGATCGTGATGCCCGACGGTTCCGTCGTTCCGGCGGCGCAGTTTGTACCGTTTGTGGAAAACACCGCGGTGGGGCGAATCCTCGACCGGAAAACCCTGGAAATGGCCCTGCTGGCGCTGCGCGACGATCCGAATCTGCGACTGTCGGTCAATGTCTCTGCGCACTCGATGCGGGATCAGGGTTGGCTCGATATGTTCCACACCTATGCAGGCGACACCGGCGCGCGCCTGATACTGGAGATTACCGAGAGCGCGGCGATTCCCGATGTCGAATACACAACGGCCTTTCTGCGCCACGTCCGGCAATTCGGCTGTTCGGTGGCGCTGGACGACTTCGGCACCGGATACACCTCTTTTCGCTATTTCAGGGATTTCCTGTTCGATATCGTCAAAATCGACGGCATGTTTATCCGCGACCTGCCGCACAACCCCGACAACCAGATACTGGTCGAGGCGCTCACGCGGATCAGCAGGCACTTCGATATGATGACGGTGGCGGAGTTTGTGGAAACCGGCGCCGAAGCCGTGATGGCACGCGAAATGGGGGTGGACTGCCTGCAAGGGTATCTGGTCGGCAAGCCCGCAGCGGTGCCGCAACCCGTGACGCCCTGCGCATGTAATACCCGCAAATCGGTTTGCTAGTTTTTGCCGACCAGCTTGCTCAACTGTTCCTGCATCTCGGCCAGCTGGGACTTCAACTCGCCCAGTTCCACGTCCTTGTTGGAATCGTCCTGTTTCTCGGCTTTCGGCTCCGGTGTCTGGCCGGTGGCGGCGAAGGGCGTGAACATGCGCATGGCATTTTCGAACCACTCCATATTGGTGCGGGCCATCGTCTCCAGCCCCGCCATCGCCGGATTTCCGCCAATCGCGTTCTGGATATGGGCGCGCATCTCGTCCTGGTTCTTGGCGAAAGTTTCCATCGAGGCGTCCAGATACCCCGGCACGAACCCTTGCAGGGAATCCCCATAAAGGCCGATCAGCTGGCGCAGGAAATTCGTGGGCAGCATGTTGTGGCCCTTGCTTTCCTCCTCGAAAATAATCTGGGTCAGCACGGAACGGGTGATGTCCTCGCCGGATTTGGCATCCTTGACGACGAAATCCTGCCCCTCGCGCACCATCTCGGCCAGATGGTCGAGCGTGACATAGGTGGATTTGTCGGTGTTGTACAAACGCCGGTTGGCATATTTCTTGATGATTACCGGTTCGTTGCTGTCGTTTTTCTCGGCCATGACATACCTTTTTGCAAACTCGCCCCGCGGGCTGTCCATCCGGCTAATCTAATACGCTATCTCGCAACTGCAACGAAAATTTCGCATTCGCGGAATCCTTTCTCCGTGTTATGCTGGCCCTGCGACAATTCCCGGGCAGCCCATGAGCAAAAAAACACCGCAAAAACCGGAAGAAAAATTCCTTGATCTCTGGGAGGAGAACCTGCGCCTGATCGCGTTGCAGGGGCCGCTCCCCGTCAAGGGAAAA
>WFTU01000269.1 GCA_015485375.1 Paracoccaceae bacterium
GGATCGGAGGTAGCGAATGACGTCTGTCCCTGCATCACCGCCCAAGCCGGGTGAAAACCCCGCCACCGACCAGACGGTCCTTTCCCGCCTCGCGGACCTGAAAACCATGAGCGTGAACGAGTTGAAGGAAGAATGGGAACGGCTCTTCGCCACCTGTGCGCCCAACAACAGCCGTTCCTATCTGGAAATCCGCATTGCCTACCGCATTCAGGAACTGACCCATGGCGGACTGTCAAAGAAAAGCCGCCAGATGCTGAAGGCGCTTTCGGCCGAAATGAACGGCAAGCGGATGGGCGGCCATCCCAAAATGCTCGACGATCAAAAACCCATCCCCGGCACCCGCCTGATCCGTGAATGGCAGGGCATCACCCATGTGGTCACCGTCCAGCCAGACGGATTCGATTATGACGGGCAGCGCTACAAATCGCTCTCCAAGGTTGCCAACACCATCACCGGAAAACACTGGAACGGGTTCGCGTTTTTTGGCCTTAGCGGTGCACGGAAAGGCGGTGCCTGATGGACGGAACATTACAAGCCAGCCGCAAACTGCGCTGTGCCATTTACACCCGTAAATCCACCGAGGACGGGCTGGAGCAGGAATTCAACACGCTGGATGCCCAGCGAGAGGCATGCGAGGCCTATATTACCAGCCAGCGTTCCGAAGGCTGGGTTGCAGTGCGCGAACATTACGATGACGGAGGCTTCTCCGGCGGCACGCTGGAGCGCCCTGCGCTGCGCCAGATGTTGGTGGATATCGAGGATGAGCTAGTCGATGTGATCGTGGTCTACAAGATCGACCGCCTCAGCCGCTCGCTAATGGATTTCGCCAGGCTGGTGGAGATTTTCGACCGCAATCAGGTGACCTTCGTTTCGGTCACGCAATCCTTCAACACCACCACCTCGATGGGGCGGCTGACGCTGAACATCCTGCTCAGCTTCGCCCAGTTCGAACGCGAGGTCACCGGTGAGCGCATCCGTGACAAGATCGCCGCCTCGCGCCGGAAGGGAATGTGGATGGGCGGTAGCGTTCCGTTCGGGTATGTGCTGCAGGATCGGAAATTGGTGCCCCATGACACAGAGGCCCCGATAGTTAAGGCCGCATTCGAGCGCTATATCGATCTTGGCTCCAGCACCATGCTGGCACGGGAACTGCAGGCCAAGGGCGTGACCACCAAGGCCGGCAATCCACCGAATTCCCAATTCGTCATCCGCATGCTGCAAAATCCGGTCTATGCGGGGATGGCACGCCACAAGGACAAGGCCTTTCAAGGCGAGCATGAGGCCATCGTCGATCAGGCCACATGGGGCCGCGTGCAGGAGCGGCTCAAAGCTAACGGTCGCAAGCACAGGCGCGGGCGGCGGCCAAAAAACCCTGCCTACCTGCGCGGGCTGATCTTTCATGAAAACGGCGCGGCCATGACCCCGCATCACACCGGCAAGAAGAACAAGGAATACTGCTATTACGTTTCGACTGACTATCTGAAGGTCCGCCACACCGAGCCCTCGGCCGCGCCGCAACGCCTCGCCGTCGGTATGGTCGAGGGGGCGGTAGTGCGCGAATTGCGCCGTGTATTGCGCTCGCCAGAAATCGCCGCCCGAACGGCAACGGAACTGGGCAGCAACGCTGAAACCAGCGAGGTCGCCGCTGCCCTGCAGGATTTTGATAGCCTCTGGGCCCAGCTGTTCCACAATGAGCGCGCCCGCATTGTCCAGCTACTGGTGCACCGCGTGACCGTCACCGGCGAGGGGTTGGCCATTGACCTGCGAGCCGACGGGCTGAGGGGACTGGCAACCGAACTGATGACCCCGCAGGAGGCAAGCACATGACCACCCCCGACACCATCCGCATATTCGTACCGCTGGAATACCGCCGCCGCAACGGTCGCACCCAGATCCTACCGCCCGAAAACCGGCTCGATGCCGAAGATCGCCAGCAGGACCCCCACATCCTGCGCGCCCTGGCCCGTGCATGGGAATGGCGGCGAAAACTGGAAACCGGCTAGTCAAACACGATCAGCGATCTGGCCGCCGCCGAGGGGCTGTCCGACCGCTTCGTCAGCCGCCAGATCCGGATTGCCTATCTTGCTCCAATGGTCGTCGAGCGATTAGTCGTGAAACAGGAAATCCCGGCTGTGAAGATCGCCGATCTGATTGATGTGGCGGCGAAGCCATGGGTAGAGCAGGAGGGAACAATTTTTGATAGATAAAAGCCCAAACAACGCAAAAGACGCGGCTTGGAAACCCTTTGTACCGTTTTGGGATTGAAACCTCCAACAGAATTATTGTAATGCTTATAATGCCATTTATATCATTACTAATTCGGAGAGCCCAACCCCATGCACAAGCCCTCAAAAGAAAATCAGCCGGTCTTTCGGGGGTTGCATCTGGTGGCCGGCCATCCGGCGCTCGATCTGGTGAACACGGTCAAATACCGGGGCCAGCCCGACCCGCAAGACAGGTTGGTCGATTACTCGGCAATTGTGGGCTGGGCGCGCATTGCTGGCGTGATCAATGACGCAGAAAAGGCGGCGCTCTTGCCGCATGACGCACCGGAAATCTGGCGCAAAATCATCGCGTTGCGAGAAGCCCTGTGGACCGTCCTGTACCAAGAGCAGGTCTCGGCGCAGGCGGCCAGCCACGCGCGCGGGGTGATTGAAAAAACCATTTCGGGGCTGCGATACACAGCAGTGATC
>WFTU01000270.1 GCA_015485375.1 Paracoccaceae bacterium
ATCGACAAGACCCGCGCGCTCAAACAGATCCCCTCGCTGATCAAGGCCTACCTGCGCCTTGGCGGTTTCGTCGGCGAGGGCGCTTTCATCGACCATGATTTCAACACCATCGATGTCTGCCTGATCATGGACACCGAAAGAATGGTGCAGAAATACCGCGCCTTCTATACCCGCGACAGGCGCGCCTGATGGAGTGGTTCGGCGAATGGGAGCCGGAGCTGACCGCCCCGAAACCCCGCGAGTGGCCCCGCGTCATCCTGCGCGGACTCGCCATGCTGACCGGCACCGGCCTGCTGCTGGCCATCTACCTGCTGTTCTACGGTATCGAGAAAATCCTGCCGCTCGGGGTGACAAAATATATCGCGCAAATCTGGGCGCGCATGGGGCTGTTCCTGTGCGGGCTGAAACTGGAACTGCGCGGCAAACACATGTCACAGGGCGGGGCGCTGGTGGCCAACCATGCCTCGTGGATCGACATCTTCAGTTTCAATTCCGCCGCCCGCATTTCCTTCGTCGCCAAGGCCGAGGTCCGCAACTGGCCGCTCGTCGGTTTCCTCGGCCGCATCACCGACACCCTGTTTATCGAGCGCCGCCAGTCCCACGCCAGAAAACACCGGCAGGCCCTGCTGGAACGGCTCGACCGCGGCGACCAGCTCTGCTTTTTCCCCGAGGGCACCAGCACCGACGGCATGCGCGTCCTGAAATTCCGCTCTACCCTGTTCAGCGTGTTCCACACTCCCGAACTGATCGGCCACGTCTGGGTGCAGCCCGCGACGGTGACCTACTACGCGCCGAAGGGCGAGATACCCGAGTTCTACGGCTGGTGGGGCGACATGGGGTTTCTGGACCACATCCTGACGGTGCTGGCCAGATCGCGCGGCGGCCGCGTGCGCGTCACCTTCCACGAACCGGTCAAAGCCGCCGATTTCGAGACCCGCAAGGCGCTGGCCGCCTATTGCGAGGGCGTCGTGCGCAAGGGGCTGGAGGCTGATCTGGCCCGCGCCTAGCCCCGTCCAGTGGCCATGTCGCCCCCGAGGATATCGGAAACAGAGTCGGCAAAGCCGATCCCCGCCTCCTGATAGATACAGTAGATTTCCTGCGCACCGGCCTCGGCCAGCTTGGCGTTTTCCTCGGGGTAGCGGGCAATCGCGATGGTTTTTCCGCCAAAGCCGGTGTTTTCCAGCTCCTTCAGCGCATCGATGCTGGCTTTCAGGTTGGGCAGAGCCAGCAGGATCACGTCCATATGCCGGATATTGCCGCCGATACTGTCCCAGAAATCGGGATCGCTGGGATCGCCGGGAAAGACCCGGAAACCTTCCTGCCGGAGCTTTTCCACCGTCGCGCGGTCAAAATCGAAGCCGATGACCTTGTCGCCAAAGCGTTCGCGCACCCGTTCGTAGGCGCTGGCCCCGACCCGCCCCAGCCCGAAAACCGCGATCCGCGCGTCGCGGAGGTCCTGCACCGGTATCGGCACGGGACCGTCGGCACGCTGGAAACGGCCCCAGAACCCCTTGAAACGGCGATAGAGCGCATCCTCGTATTTGTTGATCACCGCAGCGATCACAAAGGACAGCGACAGGGCCACGGCCAGCACCACCAGCCACTGCCCGCTGATCCAGCCGTTTTTGGCGCTGATGGCGGCGACAATCAGGCCGAACTCGCTGTAGTTGGTCATATAGATGCTGGCGAACAAGGATGTGCGCGCCCGCTTGCCGAACCATACCATGAGCAGGAAAAACAGCACCGACTTGAAAAACACCGGCGGCACCAGAGCCAGAGCCAGCAGGATCGTATCGGTTGACAGATAGCCCGACATGCCGATCCCGAGGAAAAATCCGACCAGAAACAGGTCTTTCAGGCTGTACATGGCCTTCGCCATCTCGCCCGCCTTGGCAAAGGGCGAGAGCAGCAGCCCCAGCACCAGCGCACCCAGATCACCCTTGATCCCGACCAGCTCGAATATCTCGGCTCCGCCAAGGGCCAGAAACAGGCCATAGAGGATCAGCAACTCGCTATGTCCGACCCTGTTCAAGATAAAGGCAAACAGGCGGCGCAGCGGGATCAGCAACACCAGCAACACGGCCCAGACCGTCGGCAGCTTGCCGGTCGAGGCCGCAAGGAACACTACGGCCAGAATGTCCTGTATAATCAGGATTGTCATGGCCAGCTGCCCGTGCGAGGCATTGATTTCCTCGTTCTCCTGCAGGGTTTTCACAACGAACACGGTGGAGGAAAAACTGAGCGCGAACCCGATGACCAGCGCGGTGGATACCCCGGGCTCCTGCAGATAGGGAACCGACACGAACAGCAGCCCGAGCAGCACCACAAAGCCCCCGAGCACAAGGGTCACGCCAACTGTATGCACCAGCGTTATGGCCACAACCGAGGCATTGGCCAGCACCCGCGGATTAAGCTTCAGGCCGATGGTGAACAGCAACAGGGTGATACCCACATCCGAGAGTTTTTCCAGCGCGGCAGAGCCCTCGAACCCCAGCAGGTTCAGCGAAAATCCGGCAACGAGATATCCGACAAGGGGTGGCAAGCCGCCGCGCGAGGCCAGAAAACCGAACAGGAACGACAGGCTGAGCCAGCCGAGTTCTCCGGTCGCGATGTCTGCCCAGCCCGGTTTCATTCTGCCTCCGGATACAAGCCCCGAGGGGCGGATTTATTTCAGCGCGTCCATAATCCGTTTGACCGCGGCCACGGCACCGGCCTCGTCGCTCCAGATTTCCTCACCCACGGTCAGGAAGTCGATGTATTCCTTCACGCCCCTGATGCCTTCCACGGTGGCATTGCCCTCGGCGACCAGCGGCACCTCGATCATCTGCGACCACCAGCGGAACAGCTCCACCTCCGCCACCTCGCCGGAGCCCAATGCCCCCGCCGCGAGCGGACCAAAGGAAATATAGTCCGTCCCGATCTCCGCCGCTGTCAGTCCCGCGTGTTTGGAGGCCCCGCAGAACGCCCCGACAATCGCGTCGTTGCCCAGCTCCTTGCGCGCATCGCGCACATGGCGCGACCCGTCCGTCAGATGCACCCCGTCCAGACCGAGCGGCTGCACCATGCGGAAATGGTCGTCGATCACAATCGCCACATCGGCGGCGTGACATACCTCGCGCAGCGTATCCGCCGCGCGGGTCAATTCACGCTCGTCACTCGTGGCCATGGCAATGCGCACACAAACCACCGGCGCGACCTCCAGAACCGCCTGAAGCTGCGGCGCTAACTCCGCCGGCTCGAAAGCGGGCGGCGTGGCAAGGTAAATCTGTGCGGGTTCGATTTCGTCAGTCATGGGGCGCTCCGGCTGTTTGGAGCGGTTTTACGGCGGCGGGCGCCAAAGGTCCAGAATTTCCCTGTTTCCGATACGGTCAATAAAACCACTAATCCGGTTTAATGGTTTTATTGACCGGAACACTGGCGCAAAACGGGGGAGGCCGCTACTCTTTCCACCCGACGCGAAGGAGACCCCCAATGCCGCTACCCGACCAGCCGAAAGACACGCCGATCCCGCCGCATCTGGACCGCTGGAACTGGGGTGCATTTCTGCTGAACTGGATCTGGGGTCTCGGCAACAGCACCTATATCGCGCTGCTGATGTTCGTGCCGCTGGTCAATATCGGCCTGCTGTTTGCGCTGGGCGCAAAGGGCAGCAAATGGGCGTGGAAGAACAGGACATGGGCCTCCGAGGCGGAATTCGCCCGCGTGCAGCGCAACTGGGCGCGTGGCGGGTTTATCCTGCTTGCGGTGATCGTGCTGTTCCTCGTCCTGATCTTCTCGCTGATGAAAAACAGCGAGGCCTACAGGCTTTCCATGGCCAGGGCCGAAAACGACCCTCGCGTACTGGCCGCCCTTGGCACGCCGCTGAATGCCGGGCTGATCGTCAGCGGCCGGATCGACATCAGCGGCTCCAGCGGTAGCGCCGCCCTGAAAATCCCCGTCTCCGGTCCGAAATGCCGCGGCGAGCTGATCTCGCTGGCCGAAAAACGTGACGGCAACTGGACCCTCACGCTTCTGGTCTTGCAAAGCCGCTGCTCGGCAACGCCGGTGGTGCTGGTCAACACCAACAACATCCCTATCAGCGGTGCGGTAAGGTCCGAGAGCATATAAGTAAAAAGGCGACCCGCGGGTCGCCTTTGTTATCAGTTGCCTGCCGGCGGGGTTGTCGGCTCGCCCGTCGGGGCGGGGGGCGCGGTCGGCTCGTCGGTCGGAACCGGCGGCACCAGCGGCCCGTCGAGGTTCGGTGTCAGGCTGTTGCTGGCCGGCGCCTCCGTGCTTTCGGTGCCGAGGCGGTCGATCACCGAGTCCTGACCGGCTTTTCTTGCCGCAATCACGGTCAGGGACAGGCTGGTAATCATGAAGCCCACGGCCAGAATCCACGTCAGTTTGGTCAGCGCATTGGCAGCCGCACGGCCCGAAACGGCCCCGTCGCCACCGCCCATGCCAAGGCCGCCGCCTTCGGAGCGTTGCAGCAGAACAACCGCGATCAGGCCAAGGGCCAGAATCAGGTGGATTGACAGGACGATATTTTCCATAACCAGCGTCTCTTTTTCGTAAATTCAGGCGTCCGAACCGGACGGTCGGCACCTTCTAGCGAAGTTGAAGGGGGTTGTCGATTGCAATCTTTCTCATTCCGCCGCCTGCACCGGATCATCGACCGCAACAGGTTTCGGCGCGGGTTTTCCGCTCCAGTCGATCTCGTCCGCCGCCATCTTGGCGGCCTTGCGCGCCAGCCGCCGGTCGCGCCGGATCGGGTGGTTGCGCGGCAGGAACAGAACCACCAGCGCCGTGTAGGCCCCGCGCGACACCCAGATGCGCAGCGCCAGCAGCGCCGGCGTGACGATCAGGGTCAGGAAGGTGGCGAAACCGAGGCCGAAAACCACCGCCGTCGCCAGCTGTTTCCACCACAGAGAGGTCGGCGTGTTGATGGAATAGCCCCCGTTGATGAAGTCCAGCGACAGGCCGAACATCATCGGGGTCAGACCGGCCATCGTGGTGATGGTGGTCAGCAGCACGGGGCGGATGCGGGCCTCGGCGGTGCGGGTGATCGCCTCCAGCTTCGGCAGGTATTTCGAGAACTCCTGATAGGTGTCGATCAACACGATATTGTTGTTCACCACAATCCCCGCCAGCGCCACGATCCCGACGCCGGTCATAATGACCGAGAACGGCTGCCCCATCACCATCATGCCCAGCAGCACGCCGGCCGTGGACAGCACCACCGCAATCAGCACCAGCACGGAGTTGTAGAAGGAGTTGAACTGCGTCAGCAGGATAATGAACATCAGCGCCATCGCCGCCACGCCCGCTCCGGCAAGGAAGGTCATGGATTCCGCCTGATCCTCCGCGTCGCCGACAAATTCCCAGCTGACCGAGGCGGGCAGGGGATTGTTGTCCTCCAGCCATGTGGTGATCTCGGCAATCTTCTCGTTGGCATTCGTGCCGTCCTCGACCCCTGCCAGAACGTCGAAGTAGCGCTGGTTGTCCACGCGCTTGATTTCCGCCAGTTTCGGCACCGGCTCGCGGGTCACGAAATTCGACAGCGGCACCAGCCCTTGCGGCGTGCGCACCCGCAGGGTGTCGAGGGTCGACAACACGCGGTCCTTTTCGGGGAAGCGCACACGGATGGCGACCTCGTCATCCGAACTGGCCGTGCGCATGGTGCCGAGCTGCAGCCCCCGCGTCACCAGTTGCACCATGCCCCCGACGCTGGCCACATCGGCGCCGTAGCGTCCGGCCTGTTGCACATCCACGTTGATCTTCCAGTCGATGCCGGGCAGGGGCAGCGTGTCGTCCACACCGGTCAGCCCCTCCATCGAGTCGTATTTCGCCCGCACGGTTTTCGTTGCCGCCAGCAGGTCGTCCCAGCTATCCCCCTTGACGCGCAGATGCACGGGTTTGGCCGAGGCCGGCCCCATGGTCTGTTCCAGAATTTCCACCTTGATACCGGGGATTTCCGCCAGCTTTTCGCGGATCTGCCCGAGGATATAATTCCCGTTGCCCTCGGGCCCCCAGAGGTTGCGTTCGTCCCACGGCAGCAGCTCGATCTGCACCTGCCCGATGGCATCCTGCGGCGAGCTGGCGCCGCCGGTGTTCTGGTTCAGCCCGCCGGAGCCGGCAAAGGCGAAGATCGACTCGACCCCGCGGATACCCATGATGGCGTTTTCGACCTCGCCGACCATACGGTCCTTTTCCTCCAGCGACAGGTTGCCCCGTGCGCGGACAAAGGCAATGGCGCGTTCCGGTTCGGTGTTGACGAAGAACTCCACCCCGAGATTGTTTTTCTGGTAGGTCACGAAAATCCCGCCGATCAGCAGGCTGGTCAGCACGATGGAGACCACCGGCATGATCGGGTTTCCGGCGATGAAGTTGGTGAAATGCCCGAACCATGTGCGCTTGTAGCTGGTCTCGCCAATGCTGTCCGCCGCCGGTTTTTTCAGGGCGTGGATCGAAACCGACAGGGCCATCATTGCCACCACCAGCACAACGGATCCGGCCAGCAGTCCGGCGGTGCGGCTCAGGAAGACTCCGGCCACGGCCACGGCGAAGGCCGCCAGCACCAGCAGCAGACGGGCGGTGACCCCCAGCTTGGCGCGCAGGAACTCCGCCCAGATGGTGAACCGGTGCGAAATCCGTCCCGCAACCCCGCCGACAACCGGCAGGAAGATCAGCGCCACGACCAGCGAGGCCGACAGCACGAAAATCAGCGTCACCGGCAGGTTGCGCATGAATTGTCCGGGGATACCGGGCCAGAACAGCATCGGCAGGAAGGCCGAAAGCGTGGTCGCGGTGGAGGACACGATCGGCCAGAACATCCGGCTGGCCGCATCGCGATAGGCACGGAACGGCCCGACGCCGCGCTGGATCTCCTGATCCGCATATTCGACCACCACGATCGCCCCGTCCACCAGCATCCCCACCGCAAGGATCAGGCCGAACATCACGATGTTGGAGATGGAAATATCCATCACCGCCAGCAGGGCAAAGGTCAGCAGGAAAGACGTGGGAATGGCAAAGCCCACCAGCAGCGCCGACTGGATGCCCAGCGAGGCCAGCACCACGATCATCACCAGCGCAATCGCCGTCAGCACCGAGGCTTCAAGCTGGCTCACCATATCCTCGACATTGGTGGAGTTGTCCATCGAGACATCGACGCTGATGGCCTGCTGCATATCCTGCGGCCAGCGGGCGACAGTCTCGTCCACCACCTGCCGGACCTCGGCCACGGTGTCGATCAGGTTGGCGCCCTTGCGCTTGACGATCTGCAGGGCCACGGTCGGCTGGTTGTTGTAGCGCGCCGTGCCGACGGCATCCTCGAAGGTCAGGCGGATATCGGCAAGCTGGCCCAGCGTAATCACACTGTCGCCGTTCTTTTTCACCGGCAGCCCGTAGACGTCCGAAGGGTCGTCGAAGGCGGAGGGGATCTTGATGGAATAGGCGCCGGAGCCGACCTCCACCTCGCCGGCGGCGATCAGCTTGTTGTTGTTGTTGACCACGGCCAGCAGTTCGCCTGCGGTGACGTTGTAGGCCTCCATCTTCAACGGGTCGATCAGCACCTCGAGCATCTCGTCGCGCTGTCCGGTGATACCGGCCTCCAGCACGCCTTTGACCGATTCAACCTGATCCTGCAGATCCTTGGCCACGCGCAGCATGGTGCGTTCGGGAATATCGCCGGAAAGCGAGATCACCAGAACCGGAAATTCGGAAAAATTGATCTCGTTGATCGAATATTGCCCGACGTCCTCGGGCAGTTGCGATTCCGCCGCCGCCACTTTCGCCCGCACATCGGCCAGCGTCGCGTCGCGGTCCCAGTCGAGCGGGAATTCCAGCGCGATACCGGCGTAATTTTCCGCCGCGGTGGCGCTCAACCCCTTGAGGCCGGTCACATCGGCCAGCGCGGTTTCCATCGGGCGCACCAGCAGTTTCTCGGAATCCTCGGCCGAAATGCCGGGATAGGGGATGGAGACGAACAGGAACGGCACGTCGATATCCGGTTCGCCCTCCTTGGGCAGGGTCGTATAGGCATAGACACCGGCCAGCACGGACATGACCACAAGGGTCATGATCATGCGGGCGTTATGGCTCGCCCAACTGACGAGACCGATCATTCGCCACCCTCGACAACCGGCAGGATCGGAGAGCCGTCAATGACAAACTCCTGCCCGACGACGATAACATCGACCCTGTCCGGCAGGCCCTTGATCCACAGCCCTTCCGGCGTATCCCGCAGGATCTCCACCGGCATGAACCGCGCCACCTCGCCGTCGGCCACCCGCACGCCGAGGGCGCCCGCGTCATTCAGCGTCAGCACGTTGTTGGGCAGCAGATGCGCCTTTTCGCCGTCCAGCTCGATCAGGATTTCGGCGGTCTCGCCGTCGCGGATCGACAGGTCGGGGTTCGGCACGGTGATTTCCACGCGGAAGGTCCGCGTGACGGGGTCCGAGGCCCGCGACAGGAAGGTCACCTCGCCCAGCACCTCGCGCCCCGAAACCAGTCGCCCGCCGGCCCGCGCGCCAAGGCGCAGGCGGCTGATGTCCTGCTCGGTGGCAAAGCCGACCAGCTTGATGGTGTCGAGCGAAATAATGCTGGCACAGGGCGCCCCCGGCGAGATCAGCGCGCCAAGCTCCGCCGTGTCGCTTTCCAGCACCCCGTCAAACGGGGCCTTGACCTCCAGATTGGCAATATCCTGTTCGATCCGCGCCACACCGGCCCGCGCGCTCTCCAGCGCCGCATTGGCCGCCACCACCGCGGTTTCGGGGCCGAAGCCCCCCTTGGCCAGATCGGCAGCATTTTCGGCGCTGATACGGGCATTTTCCAGCCGCGCTTTCGCCTCGGCCAGCTGCGCCGGACGGGTGCCGGGATCAAGGCGGCACAGCACCTGTCCCGTCGCCACTTCGGCGCCCTTGCGGATCGGTTCGGAAATCACACGCCCCGAGGTTTCGGCCTGCACGGTGATGCGCCGCGCCGCTTCGGTGCGGCCGCGCAGCACGATCCCGTTCGGCACGATCTGCGCTTCCGACGGCAGAACCACCACGGAAACGGCGTGTGAAGTCGTCGCGGTTTCCGGCTCCGCCAGAGCCGCTTCGCTGTCGCTGCCGAGCCACGCGCGCACCGCGTCGCGTTGCATGACCACGAAATAAAGGGCAATCGCCACCGCAATCGCGGTCAGGATCGGAAAAATACGCATAAATACTCCGGCCTTTGTGCGCGCAATATGGCACGCTTCGAGACTATCTATGACGTGATGCACTGCAACACAATATCGCGAGCGGATTTTTACAATTCCCGATGTGCTTCGGCATCGCTGCCAAACCCTGCCTGCATCGGCAGATTCTGGGCCTCTGCGCCAGTTGCCTCTTGGCTTGCCCGCGTGTTGGCGATACGGTGCGCGCCAAAGAAACGGAGAGAAGCATTGAGCCAGACTGATTCCTTCATCGAGGAAGTTTCCGAAGAGGTCCGCCGCGACAGGCTGTTCGGCTTTTTCAAGAAATACGCATGGGCCTTTGCCGCGATCGTGATCCTGATCGTCGGTGGCGCTGCGCTAAACGAATACCTTAAAGGCAAGAGCCAGCGGGACGCCGAAGCCACGGGGGAGGCCTTCCGCGCCGCGCTCGATGCCGCCACCGCCGATGCTTTCGTACCGCTGGCGGAGACCGACGCGCCCTCTGCCGTGATCGCCAAGATGGACGAGGCCGCGATCCTGTTCACGCAAAGCGATGTCGAAGGGGCCGCAGCGCTGCTCGACAGTATTGCCTCCGACAGCAAGACACCGGCGCTATATCGCGATCTGGCGCTGTTGAAACTGGTGATGGTCAACGGGCAGAACATGCCGGAGGCCGAACTTTTCGACGTGCTGGACCGGCTTGCCGCCGATGGCGCGCCGTTCCGCCTTCTGGCCATGGAACAACGCGCGATTGCCAATCTGCGCAAGGGCGATGCGGAGGCCGCGATGGCCGATCTGGTCGTGATCCTTCTGGACCAGAATGCAACTCAGGGGTTGCGTAATCGGGTGCAACAGTTGACGATAGCTATCGGGGGAGAGGTGCCGTCGCTGCTCGGGGTCCCGGGGGGCCAGACAAACGACGGCTGATATTGGTTGAACGAGGGTTAGAGTATGGGCAATTCGACATATACACGTTTCACACTGGCGCGCGCCGGTTTCGCGGTTCTCCTGCTGGGCACACTGGCCGCCTGTGGCGGCAACAACAAACCCCTCCCCGGTGAACGTCTTTCCATTCGCGGTGCCGATGTCACCGCCGTCGCCAACCGCAGCGCCGCGATTTCGCTGCCGCGCGCGGTCAGCAACGGCGACTGGAGTGCCGTCAACGGCGCCGTCGATCACAGCATCGGCCATGTGGCCTTCGACCCCGCTGCCAGCCTGCGCTGGTCCGCCGATATCGGCCGCGGCGTCGGGCGCGACTATCGTATTACCTCCGGCGCTGTCGCCGCCGACGGCCGTGTATTCGTGCTGGACGGCGCGGCGCGGATTTCGGCCGTGTCGCCGGATGGCGCGGTTCTCTGGACGCTTGATACCACACCGGCCGGCGAAAAAGCCGCCGACGGCTCCGGCGGGGGGCTGTCGCTGGCCAACGGGGTGCTTTATGCCGGCACCGGCTTCGGCGAGGTGCTCTCCATCGATCCGGTTTCGGGCGGCATCCACTGGCGTCGCCAGATGCAGGCCCCGCTGCGCGCCGCGCCGGTTTCGGACGGGCGCAATGTCTATTTTGTAACACGCGACGACGTGGCCTATGCGCTGGGCGCCAAGGACGGGTCGCTCGAATGGATGCAGCGCGGCTCCGCCGCGCTTGACGGCTACGGCGGCGGTGCCAGCCCTGCTGTCCGCAGCGGTCAGGTGGTTCTGCCCTTCAGTTCCGGCGATGTGATGATGGTGCGGGCGAATTCGGGCCAGCCGAAATGGGACGCACCGCTGGACGGCGGACGCCCCTCCAGCTCGCTGAACCTGATCGGCGATATTTCCGGCGATCCGGTGATCGACGGCAACCGCCTCTATGTTGCCAATATCGCGGGCCAGACGGTGCGCATGAACCTGCAAAGCGGCAAACGCGACTGGTCGCTGCCGGTCGGTGCGGTCGGTCCGGTCTGGCCGGTTGGCGGCTCGGTGTTCCTTGTGTCGGACGACGCGCGCATGATGCGGGTCAACGCGGCCAACGGGCAGGTGATCTGGGCGCAGCAGATGGCAGAGTACACCAACCCGAAAAAACGCAAGGGCCTGATCCGTTACTACGGTCCGGTTCTGGCCGGCGGGCTGCTCTGGGTGTCCGACCGCGAGGGCGGGCTGCGCGGGTTCTCTCCGACAGACGGCTCGGTTGTGGCCAGCCTGAACGTGCCGGGTGGCGCGGCGGCGGCGCCGATCGTCATGGCGGGCGTGATGTATGTACAGACGCTCGACGGAAAATTGCTCGCTTTCCAATAGGGAAGTTTCGGTATATGAGGCACGCAGCGGGGCAATTGCCTCGCTGTTTGCTTTTCTGCTAGGTAAAACCCATGTCCTTTACGCTCGCCATCATCGGCCGTCCCAACGTCGGCAAATCCACCCTGTTCAACCGTCTGGTGAAACAGAAACTGGCGCTGGTCGATGACCAGCCCGGGGTGACCCGCGACCTGCGCGAGGGCGAGGCGAAGCTGAACGACCTGCGCTTTACGGTCATCGACACCGCGGGGCTGGAGGACGTGACCGACGACTCCCTGCAGGGCCGCATGCGCGCCCTGACCGAACGCGCCATCGACATGGCCGACATCTGCCTGTTCATGATCGACGCGCGCACCGGCGTCACCAATACCGACATGGTGCTGGCCGACCTGCTGCGTAAACGTGGCAGCCGCGTGATCCTCGCCGCCAACAAGGCCGAGGGCAAAGCGGGCGAGGAAGGCTATTACGAGGCCTTCACGCTGGGCCTCGGCGAACCCTTGCGCCTGTCGGGCGAACACGGCGAGGGGGTGGATGAACTCTATTACATCCTGCGCCCGGTTGCCGAGGAATTCGCGGATGTTTCCTACGAGGCCGACACGGACGTGGATGTGGAGGACGTGGACGAGGACGCCGAATTCGTCGCCACCCCCGAAAAGCCGCTGCAAATCGCCGTGGTCGGGCGTCCGAACGCCGGAAAATCCACACTGGTCAACAAGATCCTCGGCGAGGAGCGCCTGCTGACCGGTCCCGAGGCCGGCATCACCCGCGACGCCATTTCCGTGCGGACCGAGTGGGAAGGGCAGGCCTTCCGCATTTTCGACACCGCCGGCATGCGCCGCAAGGCCAAGGTGCAGGAAAAGATCGAGAAGCTCTCCGTCTCCGACGGGTTGCGCGCGGTGAAATTTGCCGAGGTCGTGGTGGTGCTGCTGGATGCGGCCATCCCGTTTGAACAGCAGGACCTGCGCATC
>WFTU01000271.1 GCA_015485375.1 Paracoccaceae bacterium
CGCAGCCGGTCAGCAGGGCGACACGTTTGATGCGTTTTTCTTCGGCGGGGAAGGACTGCGGGTCGTCCATTCGGCTGGGGGACGGCAGGGATTTCGGGGCGAAATCCACCATGGCCTTCAGCTTGCCGGGCAGGGCGAAACGGAAGGGTTTCGCGATCCATGCGCCAAGGATTGAGAAACGGAACAGCATCGGGTTCGGCAGGATTTTCGACAGGGTCCAGCGCAGCATCCGGTCGAACAGCGGGCGTTTGTAATTCGCCTCGATATACTCGCGGGCGTAATCCACGAGATGCATGTAATGCACGCCCGACGGGCAGGTGGACATGCAGGCGAGGCAGGACAGGCAGCGGTCAACGTGTTGTACGGTTTTGGCGTCCGGCGTGCGCCCGTTTTCCAGCATGTCCTTGATCAGGTAGATGCGGCCGCGCGGAGAGTCGAGTTCATCGCCGAGGATCTGGTAGGTCGGGCAGGTCGCGGTGCAGAAACCGCAATGCACGCAGGTGCGCAGGATTTCGTTGGCGCGCTCGATGCCGGGGTCGGTGAGCTGCTCGGGGGTAAACGTCGTTTGCATGTCAGCCCATCAAACCTTTGTTCAGAATGGCGCGCGGGTCGAATTTGGCGCGCAGTGCCGCGTTGATTTTGGCAATCGGGGCCGCTTCGGGGTGGAACACCGGCAGGTTCGCCTTGGTGGTGTCGGCGGCGCGGATCAGCGTGGCGTGGCCCTGAATGCCTTTCAGCGCGGGGCGCATGTTTTTGCCCTCGGGCGTCAGCGCCCAGAGCAAACCGCCGGCCCAGTCGTAGATCACGCCGCAAGCGCCGAGCGCAGTGAGGGCGGCGCCAAGGCGCGGACCGTCGGAGGGTTTGACCGAGAAGCGCCAGACATCGCCCTTTTGGTCAGCGAAGGGGGTGACATCGCGGATGGTCGACCAGTCGAACTCGACAGTCTTGCCGCCGAGCAGAGCTTCGAGTTCACCGGCGCGGTACTTGACCGAGCCTTCCAGCCCCTCGACCCGCACCAGCGTCTGGCCGGTAGCGGGAATATGGGCGGCGGCGTTGACGTCGAAAGGGGAGCCAAGCGCGCGGGCAAGCGTCGCAATGGCCCGCGCGTCGTCCAGCCCCTCGACCACAACAGTGGCGGAGGCTTCGGGCGCGGGCAGGACCTTGAAACTGACCTCGGTCAAAACGCCAAGAGTGCCGTAGCTGCCCGCCATCAGTTTCACCAGATCGTAGCCGGTGACATTCTTCATCACGCGACCACCGTTTTTCAGGATATGCCCCTGCCCGTCCACGAAGCGCACGCCGATCAGGCTGTCACGACACGCCCCCGCCTGAATGCGGCGCGGGCCGGAGGCGTTGGTGGCGACCACGCCGCCGATGGTCGGCGCGCCGGTGGTGCCTTGTAGCGGGCGCAGGTCGATCGGTTCAAACGGCAGGCGCTGGTTTTCGGCGGCAAGGGCGGCACGAATTTCGGAGAGCGGTGTGCCTGCTCGGGCCACCAGAGTCAGCGCGCCGGGTTCGTAAAGGGTGATACCGGACAGGCCGCTTGTGTGGAGCGGATCGCCCTCCACATGGCCGATCTGCCGTGTGCCACCGCCGATAATCGCAAGCGGGGCTTTGGCCGAAGCGATGGCCTCTGCCAGTTGGGTTTCGTCAGTGGGGGTCACGCGACTCTCCGGCTTTCGGTGTCTTTCAGGGGGAAAACTTTGGCGGGGTTGAGCAACCACTTGGGGTCGAACACGTCTTTGACGTCCATCTGCGCGGCGATATCGTCAGGCGTATATTGCACGCCCATCAGGTCGCGTTTCTCGATGCCGACACCGTGTTCGCCGGTCAGGCAACCGCCCACCTCGACGCAGAGGGTCAGGATGTCGGCGCCGAATTTCTCGGCCAGTTCCAGATCGCCCGGCTTGTTGGCATCGTAAAGGATCAGCGGGTGCATGTTGCCGTCGCCCGCGTGGAACACATTGCCGACGCCGAGGCCGTATTTTTCCGACATTTCGGTGATACGCTTCAATACCAGCGGCAACTGGCTAACGGGGATTGTGCCGTCGAGACACATGTAATCGTTGATCTGGCCCATCGCGCCGAAGGCAGCCTTGCGGCCCTTCCAGATGGTGGCTGATTCCTCGGGGCTCTGGCTTTCGCGCAACTCCACGGGGTTGTGGCGGCGCGCGATGGCCTTGATCTTTTCCAGCTGCTCGGTGATTTCGGCTTCGGAGCCTTCGACCTCGACGATCAGCAGGGCCTCGACATCGGGATAACCGGCACCGACGAATTTCTCGGCCGCGCGGATCACGGGGCGGTCCATGAATTCGATGGCGACCGGCAGGATGCCCGCCTTGATGATGTCGGAAACACAGGCACCGGCGACCTCGTTGGAATCGTACCCGATCAAAACAGGGCGCGCGCCTTCGGGTTTGTGCAGGATACGCAACGTTGCTTCGGTCACAACGCCCAACTGCCCTTCGGAGCCGGTGATCAGGCCAAGGAGGTCATAGCCGGCCGCGTCCAGATGTGCGCCGCCGATCTCGATCACTTCGCCTTCCATCGTCACCATGGTCACGCCCATCAGGTTGTTGGTGGTGACACCGTATTTCAGGCAATGCGCGCCGCCGGAGTTCATGGCGATATTGCCCGCGATGGCACACGCAAGCTGACTGCTGGGATCGGGAGCGTAGAAGAAGTCCATCGCCTCCACCGCGCCGGTGACGGACAGGTTGGTGCGGCCGGACTGCACGCGGATGTAGCGGTCGTCGTAGTTGGTTTCCAGCACCTTGTTCAGGCGCGAAACCC
>WFTU01000272.1 GCA_015485375.1 Paracoccaceae bacterium
GCGGCTGGGCCTGAAAACCAGTCTGGCACCGGCGATCCATTATGCGGAACAGGGGATCCCCGTGGCGGCGCGCACCGCCTTTGACTGGGAGATTGCCAAAGACCGGCTGCAAGGACCGGCACGCGACCTCTATCTGTTTGACGGCCAGCCGCCGCACGAGGGGCAGGTGTTCCGCGCACCGCAACAGGCCGAGGTGTTGCGTCGCATCGCGCTCGAAGGGCGCGCCGGATTTTACGAGGGCGAGGTGGCCGAGGATATGGTCGATACACTCAACGCCCTCGGTGGCTGCCACACGCTGGACGATTTCGCGGCGGTGGCCTGTGACTATGTCGATCCGGTCTCGACCGGTTATCGCGGCACGGAGCTGGTGGAACTGCCGCCGAACGGTCAGGGGGCGACGGCGCTGCTGCTGGCCAATATTCTGGAAAACTTCGACCTGTCCGCGCTCGACCCTTTCGGGACGGAACGCGCGCATATCGAGGCAGAGGCGACCAAGCTCGCCTATGATGCCCGCAACCGTTTCGTGGCCGATCCGGCGGCGCGGCTGGATCATATGTTGTCGAAAGACACGGCGAAACAGCTGGCGGCGCTGATTGATATGGAACGGGCGATGGAGGCCCCTGCCGCCCTGTCCGAGTCGGTCCACAAGGAAACGGTTTACCTGACGGTGGTGGATCGCGACCGGATGGCGGTGTCGCTGATCTACTCGATCTTCCATAGCTTCGGCTCCGGCATGGCGTCGGAAAAATTCGGCATCCTGTTCCAGAACCGCGGCGCCGGTTTCACGCTGGAAGAAGGCCACCCGAACGAGGCCGCGGGCAACAAGCGCCCGATGCACACGATCATCCCCGGAATGCTGAAACGCGACGGCAAGGTTATCATGCCCTTCGGCGTCATGGGCGGGCAATACCAGTCCACCGGCCATGTGCGTTTCCTGAGCAACATGGTCGATTTCGGCATGAACCCGCAGGCCGCCATCGACGGGCCGCGCTGTTTTGTCGATAATGGCGAGTTGAGCATGGAGACCGGATACGCCGAAGAAACCCGCGCCGCGCTGGCGCGCATGGGCCACAAGGTCAGCCTGCGCAAGGTGCCCTGGGGCGGCGCGCAGGCGATTCTGCTGGCGGAAAACGGGACCTTGCACGGGGCCTCGGACCCGCGCAAGGATGGTTGTGCTATCGGATATTGATGAAAGGGATACTCCATGAAATTGTTGAAACGCATTTTCCTCGTCGTTCTGGCGCTCGCCGTGATCGGCGTGGCCGGTTTTCTGGCCTTCGGTCCCGGCATCGTTGAAAAGGGCCGCAACGCGGTGGCGGAGCATGAGCCCTATCCGGTGTCGGACGAGGCTCTGGCTCTGCACAAGTCGCTGGTTATCGGTGACTGGCACGCCGATCCGTTGCTCTGGAACCGCGACCTGTCGAAACGCGGCAGCTACGGTCAGGTGGATGTGCCGCGGTTGTTGCTGGGCAATGTGGCGGTGCAGATGTTTACGGCAGTCACCAAAAGCCCCGCCGGTCTGAACTACGAAAAGAACGACAAGGAAGCCTTCGACAACGTCACCCTGCTGGCGCTGGCGCAGCTCTGGCCGGTGCGCACATGGAACAGCCTTGCGGAACGCGCGCTCTGGCAGGCAGAGAAGCTGCAGCGGGTCGAGGAAAAAAGCAACGGCACCTTCAAAATCATCCGTTCGGCGGCGGACCTCGACGACGTTCTGGCGCGGCGCGCGGCGGGCGAGAATATCACCGGCGGCATGCTGGGGATCGAGGGGGCGCATCCGCTGGAGGGCGACATGGCCAACCTCGACCGGCTGGAGGCGGCGGGGTACCGGCTGATCGGGTTGCAGCATTTCTTCGACAATGAACTCGGCGGCTCGCTACATGGCGTGAGCGGTGACGGGCTGACGGAATTCGGGCGGCAGGTGGTGGCCGAGGTCGAAAAGCGCGGGTTGATCCTCGACGTGGCCCATTCCAGCGAGCAGGTGGTGCGCGATGTGCTGGCGATGACCGATATTCCGGTCGTGCTCAGCCACTCCGGCGTCAAAACCCGCTGCGACGTGAAACGCAATATCGCGCCGGAGCTGATGCAGCAGATCGCTGCAACCGGCGGAGTCGTCGGCATGGGTTACTGGGAGGAGGTCACCTGCGACGACTCCCCCGCGGGTATCGCCGCCACCATCAAGGCCGCCGTGGACCTGCTGGGCGAGGATGCCGTGTCGCTGGGGTCGGATTTCGACGGCTCGATTGCCACGACGCTGGATACATCGGAACTGGCCGCGATCACGCAGGCATTGATGGATGCGGGGCTGACCGAAGGCCAGATCCGCAAGGTGATGGGGGAAAATATGATGCGGGTGCTGCGCGCGCGGCTGTCGCAGCGTTAGTGCGTAGACCTAGTGCAGCGACCCGCCGAGGTCGTATTTGCCGTCCTGAAGCTCGCCGAACATCTCGGCGACTTCGGGGTGGTCCACCGGATCACCGGAATCGTCCGGCAGCAGGTTCTGCTCGGAGACATAGGCGACGTAGTAGGAGGCCTCGTTTTCCGCCAGAAGGTGGTAATAGGGCTGGTCCTTCACGGGGCGGATATCCTCGGGGATGGCCTCGTACCATTCGTCGGTATTGTCGAACGTCGGGTCGATATCGAAAACCACACCGCGAAACGGGTGGACACGGTGTTTGACCACCTGACCCAGCGCGAATTTTGCAGATTTCTTCAACATCTCATTGACCTTCGTTTTTGCGGAACGCCCCTCTTACAGACTGCTTGACTTCCTGTCCATACAATCCGAAATGTCGGGGTCAGTCAGAAAGGTAGGTATATGGGCCTCGTTCTTCAAGTTCTGCAGATCATTGCGCCGGTGATTATTCTGGCCGGCATCGGTGTCGGCTGGGTCAGGATGGGGCTGGAATACCGTGTGCAGTTCGTCACGCGCCTGACCATGAGCCTGTCGGTGCCCGCGCTGATCTTCGTCGCGCTGGTGAAAACCGAGATCGACCCGCAGGCGCTGCGCGATACGGCATTGGCGGCGCTGGTCGCCTATATCGGGGTGGCGGCGGTGGTTTATGTGCTGGTGAAGGCGGCGCACCTTGATGTGCGGACCTTTGTGGCGCCGCTGACATTCGGCAATACCGGCAATCTGGGCCTGCCGCTGGCGCTGTTCGCTTTCGGCTCGGTCGGGCTGGATTATGCGGTGATTGTTTTTGCCATCATGGCGATCCTGTCGTTTACCGTCGGCCTCTGGGTGGTGGCGGGGCGCGGCTCGTTCATGGCGGCGCTGAAAGAGCCGATCGTCTGGGCGACGCTGCTCGGCGGGGTGTTTCTGGTGCAGGGGTGGAGCCTGCCGGTCTGGACCATGAACACGCTGGAGCTGCTGGGGCAGATCGCGATTCCGGTGATGCTGATCACGCTGGGTGTGGCCATGGTGCGATTGCACCCCGGCTCGATCACCCGGGCGATCTGGCTGGCGCTGGTGAAATACATCATCTGTGTGGCGGTGGCATGGGGTGTCGGCACGCTGTTCGCGCTGGAGCCGGTGGCGCTGGCGGTGCTGATCATGCAGGTCTCGACGCCCGTGGCGGTTACATCCTATATGCTGGCGGAAAAATACGAGGCCGACAGCGATCAGGTGGCGGGGCTGGTAATGGCCTCGACCCTTATGTCGATTGCGGCAATTCCGCTGATTCTGGCCTTTCTGGTATAGAAAACGCCGGCCGTTTGACCGGCCGGCGTTTGTGATTTCCTGTGCAGGGCGTTATTTGCGGCCTCTGTCCGACAGCGCCGAAATAACAACAAGCACGATAAACAGCACCGCACCTGTTCCCCAGACCCTGAAACTGCTGGGCATATTGATGGCCGGAATGGTTGCATACATCGTTGCAAGCAGGGTCCATATTCCGGCCACGATAGCCAGCAGGATCGTATCAAGTCGTTTCATGGGTTTATCCTCCGGTATGTCATATCAGTGCCCGCCCGTTGTCAGGATTGTCACGCTATCGAGTATCTTGAAGCTGAGGATGGTAAAGAAATACATCCCCCCCACCATCACCGCGATAGCCAGAGGCCCGACCCAGGCGCTTTGACGGCCGACCTCGGTTCCGGCCCAGTCGACAAGCGGCAGGTCCTCGATATCCAGACCGTTGTTGGCGTTGCGCGCGAACAGCATCTTGAACAGGCCGTAGATGTAGATGAACAGAACCGTCGTCATCACCAGCGAACCGGCACCGACGAGGCCCATCAGCGTGCCCCAGATGAACGGCGGGTCGACGTGTTCCAGCATATCGTCGATATGGAAGCCGAGGTTGAACACGCGGCGCGGGATGCCGTGGTAACCGGCGGCAATGCCCCCGATACCGAACAGTGCCAGACCGATGGTCAGCGTCAGCGGCAGGCGCTGCAACAGACCCGGACGCCAGACGTTGCTTCCCGAAAGAGCGGGAATAACGTAGATCAGCATGGCGATGAAGGTCAGCGACACACCCCCGACGGTGATGAAGTGGAAATAGCCGGGGACATAGAAGGTGTCGCTTAGCAAAATCGCCAGCTTGCTCTGGATCAGCACCATGGAGAACACGCCGCCCATCGACAGGTTCAGGGTCGCGAAGCCCAGGGCCGCCATAACCGGATTGCGCCACGGCAGCATTTTCATCCAGCCGAACAGGCCGCGCCCGCCCAGCGCCCGCGCGTGGGATTCGAGCGAGGCTACGATGACCACGAACACAAGGATCGTCGGCACCGCGATGAACAGCGACAGCAGCGAGCCGACCACCAGAACGCCCTCGGCCAGACCCGGCTCGAGGAACAGGTGATAGAGCGAGGTCGGCGGCACGAAGATCATGTAGATCGCGAAAACCACCTTGGAGAAGTTTGCACCGAACACGGATTTTACGCCGGTGAGGTTCTCCATCAGGATGTACCACAGCACCACCGTCGCCATCAGCGGCAGATAGTGCATGTTGTGGAACAGCACGCTCCAGCTCATTTCATAGCCGACGACGGCCTCGCGCAGGCCCATGGTCCACAGCAGCGGCGGCACATAGGCGTTGATACCGGCAACCGCGGCGACCATCAGCAGGCCGCTCCAGGAGACCACGGCAAAGGTGATCGGCGACCAGTTGTCGGTCTGTCCGGTAAAGCGCGGACGCAGGGCGGTGATCAGGGCCGTGATGCCGACCAGCAGCAGGCCGGAGCTGAGCATCACATAGCCGGTGAAGAACAGCGTGCCGTCCGACGGGCTGTCGGTCAGCAGGCTGGGGTTGCCGTCATAGAGCAGGATGGTGTCGCTCGTCAGCAGGCTGTATTCGCTGACGATCATGCCGCCCAGCATGCTCAGGAAACCGAGCCATGCGACGGGACGCAGCAGGATGCCGTCTTTGCCGCCGGAATATACCGCCGCCAGCAACAGGACGAATCCGGCCTGCACGAAGTTCAGCCAGTAATAGAAGATCGTGACGCCGTGCATGCCCAGCATACGATAGATGAAGCCGGATTCAGGCGTGATCAGCCCGGTGCGACCGGCAGCGGTCATCGAAGCGAAGAACACGCCCAGTGCCAGCGAGATCACGGCCATGATGAAAAAGGCACGCAACATCGTTTTGCTGGATTGCGGCAGAGCGCGAATGCCGGCGGTCAAACGATGCGGCGGCAAGGATTTGGTTTCGGGTGTGACGTTATTCAACAATGATCTTCCCCCTCATCTGGTCGTGCCCTACACCGCAATACACGGTGCAATACATCATGAACTCTCCGGTTTTGGTGAAGGTCATGACGGTTTCGGTAAGCACCCGCGCCGGTCGGCGCATGATGTGCCCTGCGGAACCCGACTGGATCGATGCGCCGTGGTTTACGTCGATAGCCATCATCAGGAACCGGTATTGCGTGTCTTTTTTCAGACGCAGGACATTCGGCATATAGCCGAAGCGCTGGGCGATCACGTAAACGTCGATCGGCTCGGCCGCCTCCATTCCGGCGCTTTCGGCGTCCATACCCTCGGCGGCCATTTCCGCCGCCATATTGGCGCCGTTCATGGCCTCGGACCATTCGCGGGTCGGCGCGACGCTGCCGTCCGGCAGGCTGAGGTCGTCGACGAACCGGTAGGTCAGGTCGGTAAACTCGTCTACGGACATCGAGCTTTCACCGCCCATGTTCATGCCCTCGGACGCGGTGCTTTCCACCTCGACGCTCATGGCCGATGACGGCAGGAGCTCTTCGGGTTTGGCGGGTTCGCTATTGCCGAAGCTCAGGCTGGTCGGCGCGGCACCCAGCGCGGCCCAGACGAAATACAACGTCAGAACCAGCCCGCCAACCGCGATAACGAAGCTTGGCCGCTGCGTGAAATGTAGTTTGTCTGTATGGTCAGACATGTCGCAAATACTCCCCTGTTCTAGTTTCTACGGACCCGCAAATTCAGCCTGCGGGACCGCTTTGCATCTCCCGGAATTTGGCATCCGGTTATTCTGCAAACTCGACGTTGATCGCATATTTGGCGCTATTTAACAATTCTGGTGTGTATGAAGGAATCTATTCACATTTAGTTAGTGTGATTGATATGCAATCATTAATATATGATTGGACGTTCGGTAGTATGTTGATTTTATTGTATATTTTACGAACGAACTCTCGGCCAGACGACCCGATGAGTGCGGCAAATTGGTCAATTGACAGAAATTGAAATATTTTTAAGCCGACCACAAGATAATTAACTTCGGGAAAAACAGAATAAAAATAGGGGGCTACCGGTCATTGCGTTTTGTGGACAAAATCGTCATACCGCCCCATATTTTACGCACCAGTCGCCGCGCGACCCCTAATTCTGGAATCTGGAAAATGACACAACGTTCCGAACTGCTGATGCCTGCGGGCAACTTGCGCAAGCTGAAAATGGCGGTGCTTTACGGGGCCGATGCGGTGTATCTGGGCACGCCGGATATGAGCCTGCGGACGAAATCGGAGTTCTCGCTGGAAGAGGTGATCGAGGGGGTGGAATTCTGCCACACCCACGGCAAGCGCGCCTACCTCACGCTGAACCTGTTTTCGCATAACAAGGACATTCCGAAGCTGGACGAATATATCGAGACCGTGCGCAAGGTGCAGCCCGACGGGTTGATCATCGCCGATCCGGGAGTGTTCCAGTATGTGAAGGACAAGGCGCCTGAGCTGCCGCTGCATATCTCGACACAGGCGAATGTGTCCTCGTGGCTGTCGGTGAAATTCTGGCAGGCACAGGGCGCGGATCTGGTGGTGCTGGCGCGCGAGGTGTCCTTTGCCGAGCTGGAGGAAATTCGCGAGAAGTGCCCCGACATCAAGCTGGAGGCCTTCGTCCACGGCGCCATGTGCATGACCTATTCCGGCCGCTGTCTGCTGTCGAACTTCATGGCCGAGCGCGGCGCCAATCAGGGCAACTGCGCCAACTCCTGCCGCTGGAACTACAACGTGCGGATGCGGATGAAGGACGGCACGGTGCAGCCGCTCGACATCAACGAATCCAACAAGGACATGTTCGAGTTTCTGCTGGAGGAAGGCTGCCGCCCCGGTGAGTTGATGCCGATCGAGGAGGACGGGCGCGGCTCCTATATCCTCAACTCCCGCGACCTGTGCATCATGCCGAAGCTGAACGACTATCTGCGCATCGGCGTTGATAGTCTGAAGGTCGAGGGGCGCGGGAAATCGGAATACTACGTCGCCGTGGTGGCGCGGGCCTATCGCATGGCGATTGACGATTACTATGCCGATCCCGAAAACTGGGATCCGCGCAAGTATCTGCGTGAACTCGATAGCGTCGGCAACCGTGGCTACACCCTAGCCTTCCACGAGGGGCGGCTGTCGAATTATGCGCATGACTACGAAAACACCGCCAGCATGGCGCAGTGGGAATATGCCGGCGTGGTGCGCGAAGTCACCGAGGACGCCTTTCTGGTCGATGTGAAAAACAAGCTGGAGGCCGGCGAGGTGCTGGATTTCGTCTCCCCCATCAGCCGCGAAACCGTGCTGCTGCGCGCCTATGATTTCGAGGTGGCCGATACCGGCGAGCGGAAAGAGGTCATTCATGGCGGCTCGCAAACCACCGTGCGTTTCCCGTTCAGCCTGTTCGATCACGAGGATATCGACAACCTCAAGGCCCGTTTCCCCGCCTTCACCGTTCTGCGCAAGGAAAAGGCGTTGAGCGAGGAGCAGTGGAACCGTGTGAAATTCGACAAGCTGGTGCAGAATCTGGAAGCCGCCGACAAACGCGACGATGCGGCCTATGAAAAACGCCGCGATGCGCTGGCGGACTCCATTGGCGAGGACAACCGCACCCGCCGTTTCAAGACCAACCGCGTCGGTACCGAGGGGTGCTGCGGCAAGGGCTGCAACGGCTGCATGATTTTCTGGCAGGACGATACCTACGCCCGCGCCCGCGAAATTCTGCTGAAACGCAAGCAGGGCGAGCAACTAAGCAATGCCGAGGCCAAAGAACTGAGACTACCGGCGGAATAGCACTTGTTGCTTTTTTAACCGTTTTGGGGTTTGCTGTCCGCAACAAGGATAAAAATATCCGGGCAGAAAATCTTGAGGCAGCAAAATGCGTAGATACGCAGTTCTTTTCGTGCTCATTCTGAGTTCCTGTGTCGGTGCCACGCGACCGCCGACCAATCAGGAAAACGCCTGTTCCATTCTGGAGCAGCGCCCGGGCTGGCTGCGCGAGATGCAGCAGGCCCAGCGGGACTGGGGGGTTCCTGTGGCCGTGCAAATGGCCACGATCTGGAAGGAGTCAAACTTTCGCGGCAGGGTCAAAACGCGGCGGACATTTTTCCTCGGCATCATTCCCACGGGCCGGATTTCCAGCGCGGAGGGCTATGCGCAGGCGGTCGACGGAACCTGGGACTGGTACAAGGACGAGACCGGAAATCGCCGCGCAAAACGTAGCAATTTCGGCGACTCGGTGGATTTCATCGGCTGGTATATGAACGGTTCCTACGAAAAACTCGGGATCGCGCGCAGTGACGCCTATAACCAGTATCTGGCCTATCATCAGGGGCAGGCCGGCTATCGCAACGGTTCCTATCGCGGCAAGGACTGGCTGCTGGCCACCGCCCGCGAGGTGGAAGCCATGGCGCTGCGCTACGACATCCAGCTGCAAAGCTGCACCTAGGGCGTAGACCTATAAACCCCGCGTCGCCAGCGCGATCCTCGCGAAATATCAATGGTTTGGGTCGCGCCGCAGAGGGTAGCCCCCTTTGCAAGCGGTCCAAGCCATTGAGATGAAGCGAGGATCGTGCCCTTCGGGTTTGGCGGATTTTCGCCCCGAGTGCGTTGCAAAGCCTTGAAATAGAACCACTATTCCTGCGGCCCTGCGCCTGCTCGGGACGAAAACCTGCCAAACTGGCGGCGCGGGGTTTATAGGTCTACGCCCTAGTCCATCCGGTCTTCGCTGAACAGGTAGATGGCGGAGCCGATCAGGATCAGAACAGCAAAGAACAGGAACAGCGTCTGGTAGGGCACGGCGGGGTCTGTGGCGACGCTGGTGGCGGTATAGATGCGGCCGGTGACCACCTGCAGAATTCCGACGCCGCCGATGCTGAACAGGTTGAGCAAGGTCACCCCGCGCCCCATCAGGTGATGCGGAATGAAACTGCGCCCGTGTGCCATCATCAGCGGGAAGGACAGGCCGAACAACCCGATCCCGAACAGCAGGATGGCCGAAGTCATCGGGGCGTTGTCCACAAACATCCACAGGCCGATCAGGCAGAGCGCCCCCAACACGTTGCCGCCCAGCACCACCCATTTGCGGGTGTGGAACAACCGGTCGAGCGGCCCGTAGACCAGCGAGCCGATCATCATTGCCACCGCCATCCAGAAGGTCACCGCCCCGATGCCGCCCGCGTCCAGCCCGAAGACATCGCGCAGATACGGCCCGGCCCAGAGGCCGCGGATGCCGGCTGCCGGGGCGTAGTTCACCAGCAGCAACGGGAAGATCAGCCAGAGGGCGGGCATTTTCAGCAAATCGAACAGACTGCCGCCGCTTTCGCCTTCGTCAACTTCGGCCCTCGGCGGGTTTTTCACGAATAGCGCCAGTCCGGCGGCGACGACAAGCGTCAGGAAAAACATACCCCAGAGGCTCTGCCGCCAGCCGAAGGATTCCACCACCCATGCCAGCGGGGCCGATCCGGCGAGGTTCCCCGCCGTGCCGATGCCCAGAACCAGCCCCGCCAGCGTGCCGAATACGGCGGGGCGATAGAGGCGCGCGAAGATATAGAAGCTCGCCATCAGCACCGGCGCGCAACCGATCCCGATCAGCGCCATGGCCACCTGCACCCCCGCGGGTGATTGCGCCGTGGCGAACAGGGCCGAGCCTCCGCCGCCGCCCAGCGCCAGCAGGACCGACGCCGTCCAGCGCGGCCCGAACCGGTCCAGCGCCCAGCCGACAGGGATCTGCATGGCGGCAAAAAAGCCGAACCACAGGCCGGAGGCCAGCGACAGGTCCGCCGCGCTCGCGCCAAGGTCGGTGCCCAGAACCGGCGTAAGCACGGCAAGGAAGGCGCGGTAGAACTGGCTCAGCACATAGGCCAGTGTCAGGAATATGAAACCGGTTCGCACGGGGGACCTCCTATCGGCGCAACATCTGCGCGAGGTTGGTTATGACAAAAGCCGCACTCGCCATCATCACGATGGAGGGTCCGGCAGGCGCATCCGTCACCCAACTGAACCAGAGACCGGCAAGGATGGAGGCTATCCCGACCGCACCGGCAATCACCACCATCTGCTCGGGCCTGCGTGACAGCGGGCGCGCCGCCGCCGGGGGCAGGATCAGCATGGCGGTGATCAGCAGCACCCCGACCAGCTTCATCGCCAGCGCCACGAACAGGGCCAGCGACAGGGTGAACACCAGATGGTCCAGCACTTTCGATCCACCCTCGGCCACCAGTAGCTCGGGGCTGAGCGTGCCGTTCAGCAAGGAGCGCCAGCGCAGGACCATCACCAGCAGGATGGCGGCGCTACCGACCGAGATCATGGCGATATCGGTCCAGTTGACCGACAGGATATCGCCCAGCAGCGCCTGCATCAGGTTGACCCGCACGCCGGGCAACAGCGAGGCAACCACCAGCCCGATCGCCAGCGCGCTATGGGCGAACACGCCCAGAATCGTATCGACCGCATAGGTGCCGCGATAGGTGGCATAGGTCACAACCAGCGCCATCGCCCCCGCGAGGATTGCCACGCCGACAATCATCGGCAGGCCCAGCACCAGCCCCAGCGCAATGCCGAGCAATCCGGCGTGGCCCGTCGCCTCGCCGAAAAACGCCATGCGCCGCCAGACGACGAGCGACCCGAGCGGCGCGGCGGCAATGGCGATCACCAGACCGGCGATCAGGGCGCGGAGCAGGAAATCGTCAATCATGGTCATGCTCGTGCGAATGGTCGTGACGGTGTTGATAGGGGGCCAGCGCCGCCCGCGCCCCGAACATCTCGATATAGGCCGGATCGGCGGAAACAGTTGAAGGCACGCCGGAACAACAGACATGCCCGTTCAGGCAGATAACCCGGTCGGACTCGGCCATGACCACGTGCAGATCATGGCTGACCATCAGCACCGCCGCGCCGGTTTCCTGACGCACCTGCGCCAGCAATTGATAGAAGCGCTCCTCGGCGGGCTGGTCCAGCCCCTGCGTCGGCTCGTCAAGGATCAGCAGGTCGGGTTTTCGCAACAACGCCCGCGCCAGCAGCACCCGTTGCAACTCGCCCCCCGACAAGTCGGCCATCTGTTTGTCGCGCAGCGGCGTGATGCCGGTTTGCTCCAGCACTTTGGCCCGCGCGCCTTTTTTCAAACCGCCCGCCAGCGACAGAAACCGCGAGACCGGCATTGGCAGGGTCTTTTCCAGATGCAGCTTTTGCGGGGTGTAGCCGATACGCAACCCGTCGCGTTTATGAACCGCGCCCGCGCTGGTCGGCACCGCCCCGATGATCGCCTTCAGCAGGGTGGATTTTCCCGCGCCGTTCGGGCCGACGATGGTGACAATCTCGCCCGCGCAGACCTCCAGCGCCACGTCGTGCAACAGGCGTTTCGCTCCGGCGCGCACGGCAAGGTTTTCGACTGTCAGTAACGGCTCGGCCATGCAAATCCCCTATCGTGCCTGCGCGTGATACTCCGGGTTCGGCATCATCGCAATGGCCGAGGACATGCGGTTGGTCATGTTGAAAAACCCCGCCACCGCCGCGATGTCCCAGATGTCGCGCTCGCTGAAACCGGCATCGCGCAGTTTCTGGCGGTCGGCTTCCTCGACACGGTAGCTCGCCTCGGTCATCAGCACGGCGAAATCCAGCATGGCCCGTTCGCGCGGGGTCAGATCGGCGACGCGGTAGTTCATCACCAGCGCCTCGCCCAGTTCGGGGCGGCCGGACAGTTCACGCACCGCCGCGCCGTGGGCAACGAGACAATAGAAGCAGCGATTGACCGAGGAAACCGCAACCGCGATCATCTCGCGTTCCAGTTTCGACAGGCCGGATTCCCCCAACATCAGGTCGTTATACATGCCGGAAAAGGCATTCAGTTTTTCAATGTCGAAGGCATAGGCACGCAGCACATTCGGCACGAGGCCGAGCTTTTCCTCGCAGATACGAAAGAATTTCGCGGTGCCTTCGGGCAGCGGGTCAACCTGCGGCAAATCGAGGGCGGTGGGCAGATCACTCATGTCGGCTCCTTCTTGCGGTAATGGTAGCGGCCAGCCTCCACCATCGCGCGCTTGCGGTAAAGGGCGCACGCTGCGTCATTGGCCTGCGTCACCACCAGCGTGAAGGTGTCGGCCCCGTGGCGCGAGGCCCACGCCCCTGCCGCGCCGAGCATCTGCCCCGCCAGCCCCTTGCGCCGCATTTCCGGCCGGATTTCCAGCGCGTGCAGCATGGCGATATCGCCGTCACAGCCGACAAAGGCAACGCCTGCGGGCTGGTCCTCGATGCGACCCAGAAAGCAGGCCCTGGGGTCCGGTGCGCGGCGCATAACGTCGAGCCGCCCCTCGCCGATCCCGCCCTGTTCCCAGATCTCCGCCATCACCGCCAGCGGTTCGGGCGCATCAATGGCCACCAGCCCTTGCGGATCATGCGCGGCCAGTGTGGCGGAAGGCGCGGCAAACAGGACCACCGGATCCTTGACGAAGTAGCCGCGTGCCGCAAGTGCCGCATCCAGCGCATCGTCGCCCTCGCGGATCATGAACAGCAACGGCTGGCCCATGTCGCGCATGGCCTTTTCGGCGGCGTCTATGTCGGCTTCGCTGAAATCCGGCCTATGCAGCGAAGCCGCCGAAACACGCTGTCCGCCCCCCGCGCCGCGCCGCAGGGTGAACGGGCCGCTCTGGCCATATCCGGCGGCGGGCCATGTGGTGTCTATCACGCGATACAGGCGTTCGGCGCTCGGCGGGGTCCATGTCATATGACGCAACCTTCGGTCAGCGGGGTGTCGGTTACGATACGTTCATATCCCAGCGGCGAAAGGTCAAGGCTGCGGTATTCCCCGAAAACCAGCCGCTCCGCCAGCGCGCGCCCCACCGCAGGGGCCTGTTGCAGCCCGTGGCCGGAAAACCCGTTGGCAAACAGGAAATTCGTGACCTCGGGGTGCGGGCCGACCACCGCGTTCCGGTCCAGCGTGTTATAGGCATACTGCCCCGCCCAGAAGCGTTGCAGCCTGATCGCCTCGAAATGTTTCGAGCGCGCGGCGAGGGCGGGCCAGATGATGTCCTCGAACTCCTGATAGCGCGGCTCGAAATCTTCCGGCGCTACGGCAGGATCGTCGGGCGGGGTGCAACCGGTCAGGAACTGCCGCCCCTCGGGGCGGACCCAGACGCCGGTGGGGTCGATCATCAGGGGCAGATCGCCGGTTGGCGGTTCGGCACTGTCGAACAGGAAATTCGTGCGTTTGCGCCGCTCGACAGGGATATGCAGCCCCGCCATGCGCGCCACATCGGCAGCGGCCGGACCGGCGGCATTGACGAAGGCGCCGCAAGCGATGGTCGCGCCCGAGGCCAACCGCACCCCCGTGACCTTGCCGCCCGCGACCTGCAATCCTGTCACCGTATCCCGCAGGCGCGTAACCTCCGCGCGCCGGAAACCCTGCAACAGGCCCATGTTGTCGAACCAGCCCTCGCCCGACAGGCCCAGCGCCGCAAGCGTGATGTCGCCCGTCTCCAGATGTGGAAACCGTGTCGCCAGTGCCGGCGCATCCAGCAGGGCGATATCCGCCCCCGCCGCGCTTTGCACCCTGTGGTTGGCGCGCAGGGTCGCCGCGCCCTCCGCCGTGTTGGCCAGATAGAGGTAGCCGTTTTCGCGCAAGCCAAGGTCCAGCCCCCAGCGCGCCTTCGCACCCTTGATGAATTCCACCCCGAACCGGCTGATCGCCACGTTGAGCGGGTCCGAGAACTGCTGCCGGATGCCGCTGGCCGACAGGGCGGTGGAGGCCTGCGCGAAACCCGGGTCGCGCTCGACCACCGTTATCGAGCCGTCAAACCCCAGATCGCGCAGAAACCATGCCACGGCGCTGCCGATAATGGCCCCGCCGCAGATAACAACGTCAGCTTTCATCTTCGGGATGGGGATAGTTGGAAAACCAGCCGCCAACCACCCGCGCCACGCGTTCGTTCGGGTCATCGCGCGCGGTGCTGGCCAGAATCTCCGCCGCGTAGCCGTCGGCGCTGTCTTGCGGGCGGTATCCGATATGTGTCGCCTGCGCATTCGACACCGCCGCCTGCGCGTTATCCGACGTGCCGTAAATCACCGAGAACGCCACCCGCGGCGCAGTCAGCGAGGCCTCGACCAGCCGCACCATGTCGGCAAAGGACAGCCAGCTCCACAACATGCGGCGGTCGGCGGGTTCGGGGAAGCAGGAACATATCCGCAGGTTCACCGATTCCA
>WFTU01000273.1 GCA_015485375.1 Paracoccaceae bacterium
GTGCCGGCTATCTTGATTGCATGTCCCTGTGTATGGCCTAAACTGGCGGCAAAGCAAACAGGAGGATGGGTCATGGATCTGGGTATCAAGGGAAAAACGGCGATTGTATGTGCGGCCTCGAAAGGGCTGGGACGCGGCTGTGCCGAGGCGCTGGCAGAGGCCGGTGTCGATCTGGTGATCAATGCGCGCTCGGAAGGGCCGTTGCAGCAGGCGGCGGAGGAGATCGCGGCGAAATACGGGGTGAAGGTGACGCCGGTGGCCTGTGACATCACCACGCCCGAGGGGCAGGCGAAGGTGCTGGCTGCCAATCCCGCCCCCGATATTCTGGTCAACAACGCCGGCGGTCCGCCGCCGGGCATGTGGTCGGACTGGGAGCGCGAGGATTTTATCAAGGCGCTCGATGCCAATATGCTGACGCCGATTGCCCTGATGAAGGCGGTTTTGCCGGGGATGATGGCGCGCAAATGGGGGCGGGTGGTGAATATCACCTCGCAGTCGGTGAAATCGCCGATTCCGGTACTGGGGCTGTCGAATTCGGCGCGCGCGGGGCTGACGGGATATGTGGGCGGCACCAGCCGTCAGGTGGCGCCCGAGGGGGTGACGATCAACAATATCCTGCCCGGCATCCACGCGACGGAGCGGGCCGAAAGTCTGGACCGCGCCGTGAGCGAGGCCGAGGGGATCAGCATGGAAGAGGCGGCGAAACGGCGTCAGGCCACCATTCCCGCGCGCCGCTATGGCACGCCGGAGGAGTTCGGGGCCATGTGCGCTTTCCTGTGTTCGCAACATGCGGGCTATATCGTCGGGCAGAATATCCTGCTGGATGGCGGCGCGGTGAACTCGACGATGTAGCACACGCGATCTGACAAGCGTTCACAAAAAACGGAGCGGGACATTCCGGCGCTGGTGTTGTGCCGGAATGCCGGTATTGTGCCGGAAAACATAACGGGAGAATTTCATGTCGTTTTTTGCCAGTCCCGAGGCCCTCGTCGGTCTCGTCGTCCTTATTGCGGGCGGGAGCCTGTGGTTGTCGCCGCGTGCGGTCACCGTGGAGGCGTTTTTCGCCGGTGCGGACAACAAGGGCAATGCGCCCGGGTTGCTGACGCTGGTTCTGTCGCAGGTGACGACGTGGATTTTCGCGCGATCATTGCTGACGGCGGCGATACTGGGGTATTATTACGGCATTGCGGGGGCGCTGGCCTATACGGCCTATTACCTGAGTTTCCTGACCGGCATGATGATCGTCTCGCGCCTGCGTAAAAAGGGCGCGCGCAGTTTGCAGGACTGGTTGCGGCAGGATTACGGTCGCGTCGGGGTGTTTTGCTACAATACGGTGGTCGCGCTCAGGCTGATGTCCGAGGTTTTCGCCAATCTTCTGGTCGTCGGCTTTGTCTTTACCGCCGCTTATGGCGGTGACGAGCAGGCGGGGCGGATTGCCATGATTGCGCTGGCGCTGGTGGCGCTGGCCTATTCGGCACTTGGCGGGTTGCGGGCGAGCCTGCGCACCGATGTCGGGCAGATGGCGCTGTTTCTGGTGGTGTTCCTGATTGCCTTTGGCGTGATGGTGTTTTCCAGCGGTTTTTCCTTTGGCACGGTTCTGACAGCGGGTGGCAAGTCCGGCGGTTTCAACGGATGGGTGCTGCTGGCGGTGGCGTTTTTGCAGATTCCCTCCTATCCCGCGCATGATCCGGTGATGATGGATCGCGGCTTTATTGCCGACGAGAAAACCACGAAACGGGCGTTTATCCATGCGTTCTGGCTCTCGGCGTTGAGTATCTTCGGCTTTGCGCTGTTCGGGGTGCAGGCGAGTGTGGTCGGGGCGGAACTGGTCAACGGGCAGCTTTTGGGCACATGGCAGGCGATGTTTGGGCCGTTTGTGTATTTCCTGATTGTGGCGAGCCTGCTGATTTCGGCCATGTCTACGCTGGATTCGGCGCTCGCCTCGGCGGCGCGTCTGGCGATTGACGAGATGAAGCTGGGCAGGCGGACAATCCTGAACGGGCGGATTGCCATGGCGGTGTTCATGCTTGGCGGGGTTCTGTTCCTGCTGGCGGAAACCAAGGACCTGTTTGCGGCGGTGGCGGTGTCGGGCACGGCCTCGATGTTCCTGACGCCGGTTCTGGTGCTGGGGCTCGGCTTCGGGATGCGCTTGCCGCTCTGGTCCTATCTGGTCAGTTTCGCGGCGGCGGTTGGCGGGGCGGTGGCCTATTTCTACCAGTCCAGCGAGTTTGTGATTGCTGTGTTTGGCGAGGGGCATAAGTACGAGCGCCTGCTGGCGATCTGTATTTCCGTGCTGGTGATCGGCTTTACCGCCAGTCTGATCGGCGTGGCGATGCGGCGCAGGGTTGCCGAAGTCTGAGGGAGTTGCTATCTGGCGGTATTCCCGATTAAATCTATCGGGTTAGTGGCGGAGAACAACGTGACCGAAAATCAGCCGAAACTGGTGCTGGAAGGCATAACCCGCGAATTTGCCGGCCATACAGCGGTGAACAACCTGTCGCTGTCGCTGGAACACGGGCAGGTGACCTGTTTGCTCGGGCCGTCGGGCTGCGGCAAATCCACGACGCTGAGGATTGCCGCCGGTGTGGACCGCGAGGATGCGGGGCGGGTGTTGCTGGATGGCAAGGTGATTTCCGGCGGTTCGGTGCATTTGCCGCCGGAGAAACGCTCTATCGGTCTGATGTTTCAGGATTTCGCGCTGTTTCCGCATTTGAGCGTAGTGCAGAACGTGGCCTTTGGCTTGAAGGGCAATGATAGCCGCGCGGCGGCGTTGAAGATGCTGGAACGGGTCGGGTTGGCGCATCAGGCGGACAAGTATCCGCACATGCTTTCGGGTGGCGAGCAGCAGCGGGTGGCGCTGGCGCGCGCAC
>WFTU01000274.1 GCA_015485375.1 Paracoccaceae bacterium
ATGTAAACGGGGCGTTGGTAAAGGTCGCGCCTCAGTTGCCGAAGAAGAGCATGCGCCAGCGGTCGGGGACGGCGAGCGGCGGGAGGGCGCCGTAGATCGCGTCCTGTGCCATATCGCTCGTGAACAGGGAGAGCTTGGCGGCTGTTCCCGACGGGCTGTTGCAGGGGATCACTGCGATGGCGTCATAGATGGCGCGGGCATTGCGCCATATGACCGGATTGTCCCAGCGGGTGGTGCGCAGCTCGGACATGAAGCCGATATCGCAGCCGCAACTGCCGATGCCGTTGGCGGCGGTGCAATAGTCGTGGCGCATACATGCGGCGTCGAGCGGGTCCACCGGCGGGCGGTCGACGGAGAGGCTGGCCGGATAGGCGGGGCCGCACCAGTTTCCGTAGACCGGCACGGAGACGGGGAAGGTGCCTTGTGCTGCGGCAAAGGACAGGCCGGCGAGCCAGATCAGGGCGGCAAGGGCAATGCGCAAGAGTCCCGGCATATGGTTTCCCCTATTTATTGCCCTTCTTGCCTTCCGGTTTCTTGACGGTGGATTTTTCATCCTTGCGTTTTGTCGTGGTGAATTCCTTGGTTGTGACGTTGCCGCAGGCGGAGCAGGTGTAGGTTTCCACGACGTCGTATTCTTCTTCGGTCCATGTGGTGATCTTGAGGCTGCCGTCGTCCTGTTCCTTGCGCTCCTCGCGGTTTTGCGAGGTGGTCAGGGTTTCCGAGCGGTCGGTGCGCGAGACGGTGAAAGCCTTGCCGCATTTGGCGCAGCGGGCCGATTTGGCGGAGCTGCGGAAGTTTTTCCATGCCATGGCGGCGGCAACCAGCGCGCCGGAGCCCAGTGCGCCGAGGGCGCGGATCGTGCCGGTTTGCGAGCCGAGCATCCAGTAGGCGATGGCGGCGACGATGACGCCGATGATGATGCCGCCGATGATCGAGCTTTTGAGCAGCGATTTGCGGTTGGCTTCCTGTTCGGGGGAAAGTTCGGGCATTTTTCGGACCTTTCTGTCGGGTTAGCTGCGCGAGAGGCGGCGCACGATGGTGCTGCGCAGGTCATGCAGGCTCATCAGGAGCGACTGGCCTTTGGCGCGGATCTGGTCGTCGGAGGCTTCGGATTGCAGCCAGTGGGCGGCTTTGTTGATGTCCTCGATCAATGTGTCAAAACGGGCGGCATCGCGGGCCTGTTGTGTATTGTTTCTTTCGGTAATCCAGTTGTTTATAGATGATTTTTCATCTTCGGTAGGTTTGGCTTTGCCGAAGGGTTTGACCTCTCCATTCGGTTTTATAACCGCGATCTGGGTCAGGTCGAGACGGCCGGTATTGCCGGTCTCGACCCGGAACACGCTGGCGCCGCGGTCGCGGAGGCGGAAGTAGAGGTCGGGTTTTTCAAGCATCGGTCAGGCTTTCGCAAAATGTTTTGATGCGCGCGCAGGCGTCGCGCAGAATATCGTCGGATGTGGCGTAGCTTACACGGAAATTCGGCGAGAGGCCAAAGGCGGCGCCGAACACCACCGCAACGCCTTGTTGCTCGAGCAGTTCGGAGGCGAAAACCTCGTCGTTTTCAATGGGTTTTCCGGAGGGGCTAACCTTTCCGATCAGTTCCTTGATCGAGGGGTAGACATAGAAAGCGCCGTCCGGTGTCGGGCAGGTGATGCCGTCGATGTCGTTCAGTGCGGCGACCACGAGGTCGCGCCGGCGCTCGAAGGCGGCGCAGCTTTCGGTGATGTAGTCCTGCGGGCCGTTCAGGGCCTCGAGCGCAGCCCACTGGCTGATGGTGGAAGGGTTGGTGGTGGACTGGCCCTGCACCTTGACCATCGCCTTGATCAGGGCCTCCGGTCCGCCGGCATATCCGATGCGCCAGCCGGTCATGGCGTAGGCTTTCGAGACGCCGTTGACGGTGAGGGTGCGCGCGTAAAGTGCCGGTTCGACCTCGGCCGGGGTGCAGAATTCGAAAGGCTCGTAGGCGATGTGTTCATACATGTCGTCGCTCATCACATACACATGCGGGTGGCGCAGCAGGACGTCGGTGAGGGCCTTCAGCTCCGCGCGCGTGTAGCCCGCGCCGGTGGGGTTGGACGGAGAGTTGAAGATGAACCATTTCGTGCGTTCGGTGATCGCGGCGTCCAGCTGCTCCGGCGTGATCTTGAAGCCCGCCTCCAGCGTGGCCTCGACGATCACCGGTGTGCCGCCGCACAGGCGGACCATATCGGGATAGCTGACCCAGTAGGGGGCGGGGATGATAACCTCGTCATCCGGATTAAGGGAAGCCAGCAAGACATTGAAAAGAACCTGTTTTCCTCCGGAAGAAACAATGATCTGTTCGGGCGTGTAGTCGAGGTTGTTCTCGCGTTTGAATTTGGCGCAAATGGCGGTTTTCAGTTCCGGCATGCCATCGGGTGCCGTGTATTTGGTCTCGCCGCGCTGGATGGCGGCAATGGCGGCGTCCTTGATGTTTTGCGGCGTGTCGAAATCCGGTTCTCCGGCGCCGAGGCCGATCACATCCACGCCTGCGGCCTTCAACTCGCGTGCCTTGGTCGAAACCGCGACGGTGGGCGAGGGTTTTACGCGGGACAGGGCGTCGGACAGGAAGGGCATCGGGCGGGCTCCGGTTGTTTCTTGGCATTGATAGAGGGGGCGAAGGGGCAGTTCAAGCATTGTGGCTTGAAACGGGTCGCGATTTGGGTGCAGAAGGGCGCAGGCTTCAGGAAAGGCAACGAGATGGGCGAGACGGCGGAACACCGGTTGAAACGGTTGAAGATGCGCAGCTGGCGGCGCGGCACCAAGGAAATGGACATGATGCTCGGTCCCTTTGCCGATGCGGAGCTGGACGGTTTGTCAGCGCGCGAGCTGGACCTTTACGAGGCGCTGCTGTCGGAGAACGACCAGGACCTGTATGTCTGGATGTCGGGGCAGGAGCCCTTGCCGGCCGAACTGGCGGAAATCGGCGGGATTATCCGCAAATTCCACAAACTCGTATAAAATGGGCGATATTTAACGGGTTGTTTGCATTTGGGGTGCGAAAACTTCGGGAATCACTATTTCCGGAGGGCATGGCATGAATATTCAGACAACGGTTGACGGGCGCACGCAGGACGCGGGGCTGGAGGTCTATCTCGACACGCTCGGGCGGCTGGAACGGTTGCACCGTTTGTTGCTCGATGTGGTCAAGGACGAGTTCGAGCGGCTGGGGCTGATCGATATCAACTCGGTGCAGGGGTTGCTGCTGTTCAATATCGGCGAGCAGGAGGTGACAGCGGGGGAGCTGAAATCGCGCGGCTATTATCAGGGCTCCAACGTTTCCTACAATCTGAAGAAGCTGGTCGAGACCGGTTATATGCACCACGAGAAATGCAAGGTGGACCGGCGCGCGGTGCGGGTGCGCCTTACCGCAAAGGGGCGGGAGATCCGGCAGGTGCTGTCGGATTTGTTCGCGCGCCATGCCGCGGAAATGGAGGCGTCGGCGACCCTCGGCGAGGGGCGCTGGAGGAAACCAACGGCAAGCTGCGGGCCATCGAGCGGTTCTGGTCCGACCGGATCAGGTTCATTTATTAGGATGTTTTCACAATAAATTCATAGCATTTGGCCAAATACCCGTAACTGCGGCGTTTTGAATCTTGTTTTACAATGTCTCCGGCGGGTATAGAGGACGGACTGTTCTCAGGAGAATTGCGATGGATTACGACAAGAATCTCGATGACGCATTGGCGGCTTTGCATGACGAGGGGCGCTATCGTGTCTTCATGGATATCTGTCGCGAGAACGGCTCTTTTCCCAAAGCCGAGTGGAAACGCCCGGATGGCGAGACGCGGGAAATTACGGTCTGGTGCGGGAATGACTACCTCGGGATGGGGCAGAATCCGGTTGTGATCGAGGCCATCGAAAAGGCGCTGCATGTGGCAGGGGCTGGTTCGGGTGGCACGCGCAATATTTCCGGCACCACGATTTTCCACAAGGAACTGGAGGCGGAACTGGCCGATCTGCACCAGAAAGAAGCGGCGCTGGTCTTTACCTCTGCCTATATCGCCAATGAATCCACGCTCTCGGTTTTGCCGAAGCTGTTCCCCGGTCTGGTGATCCTGTCCGACGAGCTGAACCACGCCTCGATGATTGAAGGCGTGCGCCATGGCCGGTGCGAGAAACATATCTGGCGTCACAACGATGTTGCGCATCTGCGCGAGTTGCTGGAATCACTTGATCCCGACGTGCCGAAACTGATCGCTTTCGAGTCGATTTATTCGATGGACGGCGATTTCGGCCCGATCGAGGAGGTCTGCGACCTCGCCGACGAGTTCAATGCGCTGACCTATATCGACGAGGTTCATGCTGTCGGCATGTATGGACCGCGCGGCGGCGGCGTGGCCGAGCGCGACGGTCTTATGGACCGCATCGACATTATCAACGGCACATTGGCCAAGGCCTACGGTGTCATGGGCGGCTATATCGCGACCACGGCGAAGATGGCCGATGCTGTGCGTTCCTATGCGCCCGGATTTATTTTCACGACCTCGCTTCCGCCCGCGATTGCCGCCGGTGCTGCGGCCTCTGTCCGGTATCTGAAAGAGCATCAGGAACTGCGTGACCAGCAGCAGGAAGCAGCCAAGGTGTTGAAAATGCGCCTGAAAGCGCTGGGGTTGCCGGTGATGGAGAGCGAAAGCCACATCGTGCCGGTGCTGGTGGCGGATCCGGTGAAATGCAAACGCCTGTCGGATCGTTTGCTGGAAGAGTCGGGAATTTACGTTCAGCCGATCAACTATCCGACCGTGCCGCGCGGCACCGAGCGGCTGCGTTTTACGCCCTCGCCGGTGCATGATGCGGAGACGATGGACCATTTGGTGAAGTCGATGGATGCACTCTGGCATAATTGCGAATTGGCGCGGTTACCGATGGTTGGATAGCCGGAAGGCTCGGCGGGGTTTCGCGCACCTCCGGTTCTGTTCAACTTTTTGTGCACAATTAGTTAATATGGTGTTACATATACACGCGCAGGCGGGTCTTCCGCTTGAAGTTTTGCGCCAGTGGCGTAAAAGCGCACGGGGCACAGGCTAACAAAGCAGGCAGATGGACAGTTCGTCAGAAAATACAACGCTGGGCGGTTTCGATTCTTTCGAACAGAAACTGGGTGACGAACTGCGCGGCGAGCGGGCGACGCTTGGCAAGTCGCTGCTGGATGTGCAGCGGGATTTGCGTATCAAGGCCGCCTATATTTCCGCCATCGAAAACTGCGATGTGTCGGTCTTTCCCAATTCGAGTTTTGTGGCCGGTTATGTGCGCTCCTATGCGCGCTACCTCGGTCTGGATGCGGACGAGACGTTCGCGCGGTTTTGCGACGAGGCGCGTTTCCAGTCTGCCGGCGCCGAGTTGGGCGTAGCGGCCGCGCGCAAGGCCAAGGCCGAAGAGGAACACACTACCTTTACCGACCCGCATGCCTGGGTTCCGAAAATGCCGGGTATGGGAACGGCGGCCTCTACCGGATCTGCGACAGGGGTTGCTTTGACGGCGGCGGGGCCGCTTCTGGCGCTGGGGTTGGTGATCGGCGGTATCGGATACGGGGCGTGGGTTCTGATCCAGGATATCCAGCGGGTCGAATTCGCCCCGATCGAGGACACGCCTATGGTGGCTTTCGAGCCGGAAGGTCTGGGCGGAACGCAGCCGGACGGGGCGGGCGGATTTCTGGCGTCGAGTGTGGATCTCGCAGCCGATCCCTCGCTTTTGTATAACCGGCGCGAGCTGGACATTCCGGTCGTGCAGCCGCGCGACGGACCGATTTTCGCAATCAATCCCGACGGCGAGACGCCCGAGGTTGTGGTGGCCGATGCCGCCGCGCCGGAAGAGGATGTTGTGACCGAGGGCGCGCCCAAGGTCAGCGAGACCATCCATCCGCCGAGCATCAGCATCGTGGCGCAAAAAGAAGCCTGGGTGCGGGTCTACGAGGAAAACGGCACGATTATTTTTGAAAAAACCCTTGCTGCCGGCGAGCGTTACAGCCTGCCGAAGGATGCGCCTGCGGCCTATCTGCGGGCGGGGAATGCGACGGCGGTTTATGTGATGGTGGATGATGCGGCCTATGGTCCGGTCAGTTCCACGCAGGCCGTGGTGCGGGATATTCCGCTGGCGGCCACGGATATTGCCGACAAGATGGCGGCGGTGGACAACCCCTCCGTGGCCTTGCAGGTGGCTGCCGAAGCCTGGCGCGAGATGAACACGGCGCAGAACACCGAATAGTGTTGCGGGTGGCGTGACAATCGGTTCGCGGCGCAGTATCACTTTTTCCAGACCTCATTAACGCGGGATACCCCATGTCGCACAATCCAATTCGTCCGTGGCGCGATATCGAACGCCGCAAGAGCCGTGTGATCCATGTTGGCGACGTGCCGGTGGGCGGCGATAGCCCTATCACCGTGCAGACCATGACCAATACGCTGACCTCGGACGCCAGGGCGACGATCAATCAGGTGCTGGCCTGTGCCGAGGCGGGGGCCGATATCGTGCGGGTGTCCTGTCCGGACATGGAATCAACGAAGGCGTTGAAGGAAATTGTGGCCGAAAGTCCGGTGCCGATCGTCGCGGATATCCATTTCCACTACAAACGCGGGATCGAGGCCGCCGAGGCGGGCGCGGCCTGCCTGCGGATCAATCCCGGCAATATCGGGTCCCCCGAACGGGTGCGCGAGGTGGTGCAGGCGGCCAAGGATCACAACTGTTCCATCCGGATTGGGGTGAATGCGGGGTCGCTCGAAAAACACCTGCTGGAGAAATACGGCGAGCCATGCCCAGATGCGATGATCGAGAGCGGGCTGGAGCATATCCGTATTCTGGAGGACAACGATTTTCAGGAATACAAGATTTCGGTGAAGGCGTCGGATGTATTCATGTCGGCGGCGGCCTATCAGGGGCTGGCCGAGGCGACGGACGCGCCGATCCATCTGGGGATTACCGAGGCCGGGGGGCTGACCTCCGGCACGGTGAAATCGGCGATCGGGCTGGGGAGCCTGTTGTGGGCCGGAATTGGCGACACCTTGCGCGTGTCCCTGTCCGCCGATCCGGTCGAGGAAGTGAAGGCGGGGTTTGAAATTCTGAAAGCGCTGGGGCTGCGGCATCGCGGTGTGAACATCATTTCCTGCCCCTCCTGCGCGCGACAGGGGTTCGATGTGATCAAGGTGGTGTCCGAGCTGGAAAACCGGCTGGCCCATATCCACACGCCGATCAGCCTGTCGATCATCGGCTGCGTGGTCAACGGCCCCGGAGAGGCGCTGATGACCGATGTCGGATTTACCGGTGGCGGCGCGGGCTCGGGTATGGTCTACTTGGCCGGAAAACAGGATCACAAACTGGACAACGACGATATGATTAACCATATTGTCCAGATGGTTGAAAGCCGCGCGCGGGATCTGGAAGAGCAATAGGGAACTGCACGAGCAGCAGGCAGGTATTTATGGGCCGAATGGCGATTTTTCTGATATTTCTGACCCTCGCCGGTATTGCGGGCGGGTTCTATTACGTCAGCACCGTCGATAGCGATCCGGCCGTTTGGCATGTGGATCCGCTGACCGCGCCAACGCCGGTGAAGCCGCACAGTTTCCGCATGGCGCCTCCGGGTCTGACCGAAGAAATCGTGGATATGGAGTCGCCGGTCTATTCGGCCAATCCGACTCTGATGGCCAAGGCCTTTGACGATTTTGTGCTGAGCCAGAACAAGACCAAACGCATTGCCGGTTCGCCCGAAGAGGGCTGGATGACCTATGTGCAGCGCACGCCGCGCTGGAATTTTCCGGATTATATCTCGGTGAAGTTCATCGACCTTAATGGCGGCAAATCGACGATTGCGATTTTCTCGCGCTCGCGTTTCGGCTATAGCGACATGGGTGTGAACGAGGCGCGGGTGAAAACCTGGGTGAAAACCCTGCAGTCGTTCGAAGAATAGCCTGCCTTTCCTGATAGATTGTAAACCATGATTGCACCTGACAAACTGGAACAAATCCGCCAGCGTTTTGCCTTTATCGAGGCGAAGCTGTCCGGCGGGGCCGATGCGAGCGAGCTGGCCTCGCTCGGGCGGGAATATTCGGAACTGAAGCCGGTTGTGGAGCAGATCGACGCCTATCAGGGCTATCTGGAGGCGATCAACGAGGCCGAGGCGATGCTGGACGATCCGGAGATGCGCGATCTGGCCGAGGAAGAGCTGAAAGAGATGCGCGCCAGGCTGCCGGAGGCGGAGCGGGCGATCACGCTGGCGCTTTTGCCCAAGGACGAGGCTGATCACAAGCCGGCCATCATCGAGATACGCGCCGGTACCGGTGGTGACGAGGCCGCGCTGTTTGCCGGTGATCTGCTGCGCATGTACCAGCGTTTCGCCGAAAACCGCGGCTGGAAATTCGAGATTGTCGAGGAAGCACAGAGCGCGGTTGGCGGCTACAAGGAGGTCGTCGCCAATGTGAAAGGCGACGGTGTGTTCGCGGTTCTGAAATACGAATCCGGTGTGCATCGGGTGCAGCGGGTGCCGACAACGGAATCCGGCGGGCGGATACATACCTCGGCGGCGACGGTGGCGGTGCTGCCGGAAGCCGAGGATGTGGATATCGACATTCCGGCGAGTGATATACGGATCGATACCATGCGATCCTCGGGCGCGGGCGGACAGCATGTGAATACGACGGACTCGGCGGTGCGGATCACCCATCTGCCGACGGGGATCGTGGTGACATCGTCCGAGAAATCACAGCACACCAACCGTGCCAAGGCGATGCAGGTGTTGCGCACGCGGCTCTATGATCTCAAGCGGCAGGAGCTGGACGATGCGCGCGATGCGACCCGCAAGGGGCAGGTGGGCTCGGGTGACCGTTCGGAGCGGATACGGACCTATAATTTCCCGCAAGGGCGGGTGACAGATCACCGGATCAATCTGACGCTCTATAAGCTCGATCAGGTGATGCAGGGCGATCTGGACGAGTTTATCGAGGCATTGACTGCGGCCGATCAGGCCGAGAAACTGGCGGAGCTGGACCCATGAGTGTAACCGTTCGCGAGGCGCTGGCGACAGGGGCGAAGTGGCTGGAAGATGCCGGTGTCGAGGGCGCGGAACGCGATGTGCAGATCCTTCTGGCCAAGGCTATGGGCATCGAGCCGGGCGCCTTGTTGCTGAACGAGGACGAGGATGTGCATCCGCAACAGTTCCGTATTTACGATGAATATCTCGCCGCACGGGAGAAATTCCAGCCGGTGAGCCAGATCATTGGCGGGCGCGAGTTCTGGGGACGCTGGTTCAAGGTCACGCGCGATGTTCTGGATCCGCGGCCCGATACCGAGAGTCTGGTGGAGAAGGCGCTGGAGGGTGGTGCGCGCCAGCGGGTGCTGGACTTGGGCACCGGCTCGGGAATTCTGGCCGTGACGCTGGCGGCGGAATGGCCGGAGGTGCGGGTGATTGCGACCGACATCAGCACGCCGGCGCTGGAGATTGCGGCAGAGAATGCGCAGGCTCACGGGGTTTCTGGGCGCATCCAGTTTGCAGAGTCGGACTGGTTCGAACAGGTCGGCGGCACCTTTGATCTTATTGTCTCCAACCCGCCCTATATCTCGCTGGCCGAGATGGGGGATCTCTCGCCGGACGTGCGCAACTGGGAGCCGTTTCTGGCGCTTACGCCCGGGGGTGACGGGCTGGATGCCTATCGCATTATTGCGGCGGGGCTGGAGAACTATCTGGACGAAGGCGGGCTGGCGCTGTTTGAAATCGGCTTTCGGCAGGGCGCGGATGTCGTCGAAATTTTCCGCGCGGCGGGTTTCGGCAAGGTAACGGTTTCTAAAGATTTGAGCGGCCATGATCGAATCGTGGCGGTTTCGCGTGATTAACGTGGAATTTACCATAATAGTTGACAGTTTTCGCTTGTTATTGCCGGAGATCACCGTATAAAATGCCCCATCGCCCGAGATTGAGCCATGATGGCTCTCCCGTTGGACGGCGATAAGGTTGACCGAAAATCGGAACTACCCAACAGGACTGTCGCGCAAGAGTTGCGCATCCTAATTTGCCCCTTAGACAAGAAGATCGAGAGTATGAGATCCTCAAATAAATCACGTTCGAGAAACAAGAATAACAACCGTCGCAATTCCGGGGGCGGTAACGTCGTTAACCGTGTGTTCGACAGCGCCGGTCCCGAGGGACGCGTGCGCGGCACACCGCAGCAGATCATCGAGAAATACCGGGCGCTGGCCCATGATGCGCTTCTGGCGGATGATCGCGTGAGTGCGGAGAGTTTTCAGCAGCACGCGGAGCATTATGCCCGCATGTTGATCAAGGCGCAGCGCCAGCAGGCGGAGCGTCAGGCCGAGCAGCAGGCCCAGCAGGCACAACGCCAGAACCAGCAGCAGGCGCAGGAAACCACGCGTGCCGAAACCAGTGACCAGCCCGAGGTTGGCAGCGGTTTCGAAGCCATGGGCGACCCGAATCTGGTCGAGGGCAGCGGGCTGGTTCCGACACCGGAAAGCAAGCCGAACAAGCCGCGGCGCGGACCGCGCCAGCGCCGCAAGCCGGAGCAGGCGGCCGACAAATCCCCCGTGGAAGCACCGGTTAGCGAGTAGGGATCAGTCCGGCAGCAGGCTGTTGGACAGATTGCAGAAATCCTCGATCGAGAGCTGTTCTGCCCGTTTCGTCGGATCAATTCCGGCGGCGGCGATTTTTGATTCCATATCGGGCCCGAGGCTCTTGAGGCTGGCGCGCAACATCTTGCGCCGTTGCCCGAAAGCCAGCGCAACCACGCGGGACAGGTTTTTCGCGTTGGCCGGAAAGCGCGGTTGTTCCAGTCGTTCCAGATGCACTACGGCCGAGGTGACTTTTGGCGGCGGGGTAAAGGCGCGGGGCGGCAGTTCGAACGCGATCCGGGCCTCGGTGCGCCATTGGGCGAGAACCGACAGGCGGCCATAGGCCTTGCTGCCGGGCGCGGCAACGATGCGTTGCGCGACCTCTTTCTGGAACATCAGGGTCAGACTCTGCCAGTAGGGTGGCCAGTCTTTGGGCGTTAACCATCGCACAAGAAGTTCGGTGCCGACATTATAGGGCAGATTAGCGACGACCCGAACGGGCGGTGTCAGATGGTCGAGCGGGTCGATTTCAAGCGCATCGCCGGAAAGGACTTCGAGCCGATCGGGATAGGCCGCACCAATCTCGGCCAGTGCGGGCAGGCAGCGTTCGTCGCGCTCGATGGCCACGACCTTGCGCGCGCCTTCCATCAGCAGGGCACGGGTCAGACCGCCCGGTCCGGGGCCGATTTCCAGCACATCGCATCTGCTCAGGTCACCCGCGCGGCGCGCGATTTTCGAGGTGAGGTTGAGGTCGAGAAGGAAATTCTGCCCCAAGGATTTGCGGGCGTGCAGCCCGTGGCCGGCAATAACCTCGCGCAGCGGCCGCAGGCCGTCTTGTGCCGTGCTCATGCCAGCCCCCGCTGGCGGGCCATGGTTGCAGCGGTGCGCAAGGCCTCGATCAGCGAGGTCGCATCGGCGATGCCTTTACCGGCGATGTCGAAGGCGGTGCCGTGATCGGGCGAGGTGCGCACGAAGGGCAGACCAAGGGTGGTATTGACCCCGGCCGAGAAGTTCAGGGTTTTAATCGGGATCAAGGCCTGATCGTGATACATGCAGACGGCGATATCATAAGCCGCGCGGGCGCTGGCATGGAACATGGTGTCGGCGGGCAGGGGGCCAAGCAGGGTCATGCCTTCGGCGCGCAGCCTGTCTAGCAGGGGGGTGATCAGGGTAATTTCCTCCTGCCCCATGGCGCCGCCTTCGCCCGCGTGCGGGTTAAGACCGGCCACCGCGATCCGCGGGTTTGCGATGCCGAGGTCGTTAATCATGGAGGCGTGGGTGACACGCAGGGTTTCGTCGAGCAATTCGGTGGTTAGGGCGGCGGGAACGTCTGCAATCGAAATATGGATGGTGACAGGAACGACCCGCAGTTCCGGGGCGCTCAGCATCATTACTGGGCGTTTGACATCTGCCAAAGAGGCGAGGAATTCCGTGTGGCCGGGGAAGGCAAAACCGGCCCCGTCCTGTAATGCCTTTTTGTGGATCGGGTTGGTGGTCACGGCGCAGGCTCCGCCGTTTTGCGCGAAGGCGACCGCACGCGAGATCATGTTGACGACTTCGGGGGCATTGCGCGCATCCGGTTGACCGGCCACAACGGGCGCAGGGAGCGGATGGTCGATAACAGGGAGACCCGTGGCCATTGCAGCCGCCGCTTCCTGCGGGGACTTGATCGGAACGACGGGGGTCTTGCTCCGCAAAGCAAGCGTTTCCATATGCGCGATGTCGGCGAGCAGGAAAAACGGCAGTTCGCCACGCAATTCCCGCCACGCCTTCAGAGCGATTTCCCCGCCGATCCCTGCCGGTTCACCCAGCGTGAGGGCGACGGGTTTTGTGCTCATCGTTTTTCGATTACCGCGCCGCGACGCAGTTCCAGCAGATAGCCCTCGGCAAGTTTTCCGAGTTTGGTGCCGAACAGGTTGTTGGTGAGCTGTGCGTTGGTCTGCTCGTCCAGATCGGTCGTGCGGTTGCAGAGCTGCACCAGTTGCACGGAATCGCCGTTGACCAGAACTTCGCTGCGGCCGGGCATCAGGCGGGCGAGCGCCAGGGCGATATCGGCGGGAACCTCGTTAACCGAAACGGGACCGAACAGGCCGCTGCCTTCGCCATAGTTTGCCGCGGTGGATTTCGACGGTTGGCACTCGTCAAGCCGGCGTTGCAGGCGCGCGGCTTCGGCTCCCGCGTTGGGGCGACCGGACAGGTTCAGCACGGCGTAGCGCACCGAAACCTGTTTTTGCAACGGGCTGCTGACAACGCGCGAGCCGATAACTTTAAGCAGGATGGCGCCGCTCGAAACCTTGATCGGGGCAGAGACCTGACCTGTGGGCAGGCCCAGTACCTGCGCGGCAATAGCTGCGGGAAGACGTTCGGGGGCAACCCAGCCGATCCGGCCACCGTTTGCTGCCGAGGGCGAGCGCGAGAAACGCTGGACCGCATCCTCGAAATTGGCCCCTTTGTTGAGGTCGCTCGACAGGCGCGTGGCGAAGGCCATCGTGGCTTCCTCGCCGCCGCGCTCGGCGAAGGGCAGGGCGATTTCCGCAAGCAGAATGGTTTCCTGCGTCACCGCGGCGGCAACATTGATCGCGTTATCGATATCGATACTGGTGGGGTCCGCGAACTGGCGGAATTTTGCCTGAACCATCTCGCGCCAGATGATCTGCGCTGTGTAGTATTCCTCGAAGGCGTCGCGGGAAACGCCGCGGGCACGGGCCTTTGCCCAAAGCGCATCAGCGCTGATTCCCGCGTTTTCGGCAGCGGCGGCGATCCCGCGCTCCAGCGATCCTGCGGCCAGCTGAATGCCAACGTCACGGGCGGCCGAGAGTTTCAGGCGGTCGTTGATGAGCTGCTCGGTGGCGACCTTGCGCACGTCTCCGCCCTGGAACCCGAGGGCGCCGAGCAGTTTAACACGCTGATCTATATCGAAATAACTGATGATCGAGTCATTTACAGCATATGCGGCAGAATAGGGGTTCTGGGCCTTGGCAACTGAAGAGAACGAAAGGGCAGCGACCAGCGCCACTGCAAACCATTTAAGAAATCTACCCATAATTCCAAACCTCATTTTATCTTCAGTATGCACAACGCGAATCCGGCCAGTCATTTTGCGAAGTTCCGCCGAATCCCGCAAGCTCTATCACCAGATTGATATCCGTAGCTGACGGTACACTAATCGATGAAGTGAAGCGACGCGAGAGTGAAAGTCCGATTTCGATACATTCGTTCCCGTATGACAGGCCAAATCCGGCCGTCACGTCGCTGTCGGTGATCAGGTCCCGCGTCCAGTTCGCTGTAGCTTCCCAGTTGGGGCGAAAACGATAGCGACCACTGAGTGTCGCTTCGGCGCGGGTAACAGGGGAACCGGCGAGCGGGTCCGGCGCGAGAAAGACGAAGCTGCTGTCCAGCCCCCATGTCTCCCGCGAAATGGAGAGATCGGCCTCGTTCCGCTTGATGGTAAGGTTCTCGTCAAACAGGAACCGTTCGGAAAACCGGAATCCTCCGGGTGTTTCCAGCCGGAATGCGCCCAGAATATCTTGCGAAAACTGTGTCGAGGGGTTGGAGCGCAAGACCACGCCGCCCGCAAGGCCGAACTCCCAGTCCTGTTCAGAATACAACGTATACGTGGCCCCGAGGTTCGCCCTGAGGCCGGTTTCGGAGGCATCCCGCCCCGGGTAGCGGCTGAACTCGAACAGGTTGGTTTCATCGAATTCGACAAGGATGCTGTCCTCGTTCGGCACAGCGTCGTTCCACGCAAAATCAGGGGTGTAGACCAGCTGCACCACCGGCACCAGGGTTTCGCGCCCCAAATCCGAGGTGCGTTCAAGGGGCCAGCGCAACTCCGCCCCGAGAGTGGGATGCAGGTTGAACAGCAAACGGTCCGGATAGGCGATGTTGTCCCAGACGCGATAGAGGTCCACGTCAACGCGGGCAAATCCGGTGGCCCGAATGCCGGTGCTGAAATCGAGCGGAACCGTCCAGTCGAGCGATCCGCCCAGTCTGGCAACATCCTGACCGGCTATGCGTGTGAGGCCGACACCGTTGACTTCATATCCGATCCACCCGCCAACCAGCGGATCGCTCCGGTAACTTCTGTAGGCAAATTCAGGTAGCACAAACGGTATCGTATCGTTGTTTTCGTCATCCCTCAGACTGTTGAGAATTGCACCGGCAATCGAGAAGTAGGCCCGCTCCTTATAGCGGCTCAAACGGACCTCGCTTACCAATCGGTCAGCCGAACTATAGCCGTACTGGCGCATGAAGCCCTTGTCGGTGACCGCCGTTGCATTGAAGTCCAGGGTAAGGTCGCCAAACACGGTAAATTCGCCCGTGCCCCTGATGAACCCGCGCTGTAGAAATCCGTTGCTATCCCGAAGGGATGTGCCGCCAAAAAGCCGGACTTGCCCGTTGTTGAAAACCTGGCGGTACTCGGCGTCCAGAAGCGCAGCACCCTGCACGCTTACGATAGTTGACAGGGTCATATCCGCACTATCGCCGAGGGTGATGTAATACGGTATGCGCAGCCCGTCCCCGATGCCGTCGGCCGCAAAAAATTCGGGACGTAAAAAACCTGTCGAGCGGCGCACGTCCGCCATCGGGATGCTCATGTATGGAAGGTAGAAAATCGGGGTGCCGAACAGTTCCAGTTTTGCTTTGGTGAAGTAGATGCGCTCGGCTTTCTCGTCCTGAATAACCTGCTCCGCCCGAATTTGCCAAATCGGAGTCGGGCGCGGCTGGCAAACCAGACAGGCGCTCGCAACCGCATTACTCATGGTGTTGAACTTTCCTTCGGCGCGCGCGGCTTCGGCGGCGGCAATCTGGATCTGGTTTGCCAGCATGATGCGGGCACCCCTGATCAGGCCGGTTTTTAGGTCCGAAGAAAGCTCGGCAAACTCGGCGGTCGCGACGGTGCCGCTACTGTCGGTGATGCGGATCGGCCCCGTCGCAACAATTGTATCTGTTTTCGAATTGTACCGGATTTCCGCCGCATAGAGGACGACGTCCTCGTAAAACACCTGCACGTTTCCGGTGGCAATCAGTTCTCCGGTTGTCTGGTTCAGATAGATTGAGTCAGCGAGCAAGCTGATTGGCGGGGCTTTCTGGGCGAAAGTCGAGACGGGTGACAGCAGGAGCAGCACGAGCAGAAATATTCCGACAAGCGCCGGGTGCTTGCGAATTGGCCGGATGGCAAAACCTGATGTCCGGTGGTGTTTCATCCGTCCTCGAAATGCAAAATCAGCGACAGGGCCATTAGCAGGATTGCGGTTGGCGGGGCCCAGGCCGCCATGAGTACCGGAACTTCCTGCGCCTCTCCGAGAGATTCGGCAACATTTTTTAGCGCAAACAGGATGAAACCGGATAAAACCGCCAATAGCGCCATGACGCCTGTCTGGCCGAAACGCGAGGGGCGCATGGCAAACACGGCTCCCAGCATAACCATCGCCGCCAGCATCAGGGGGATTGATATCTGGCTCTGGAAGAAAAGTTCATGTCGCACGGTCGAAAAACCCGATTGTTTGAGTTGTTCGATGAATGCCGGGATACGCCAAACCGACATTTTTTCCGGTGCGACGAAGCTTTCGATGATTTTTTCGCTCGTGAGCTCGGTCGGCACGCGCAGGTCGTCGAACTTTCCGATATCGCTGCTTTCGGTCAGGTTTTTGTCCAGAAACCGCCACTGGGTGGCGCGGGAAAGTTTCCACTCCCCCGGCAGCAATTGCGCGCGGTCGGCCTGAATCCGGCGGGTCAGAACGCCCGAAGGCGTGAATTCGTGGAAGCGTACATTATACAAAATCGTGCCGTCGCTGTTCGAGGCGTTGGCCTGAATAACAAACTGGCTGACTTCGTCGGCTTGGCGTAACCAGAGCCCGTCCGAGGAAATAGACAGCTGGCTGTTGGCCTTGCGGGAATAACTGGCCCGGATTTCGTCGGTCTTGCGGATTGTCGCCGCGACAATCGGATTGAATATGGCAACCGAAAACGCGCCGAGAATAGCCGCTGTGATGACCGGTGCCATCAGGATTTTCAACGCGGATACACCGGACGCGCGGACGATAACCAACTCGCTGGTTCTGCTGAGGGTAATAAAGGTGAAAAGGCTGGTGAGCAGGATGACCAGCGGAAAGGTGACCATCAGGGCTTGCGGAATCGTGGTTACCAACAGGGTCAGCGTTGTGTTCAGGTCCAGACCTTTCCCCTGGATAATACGCAACTGCTCGGTTGAATTCAGCAGAAGGATCAGGGTGAAGATGCCAATCTGGACCTTGATCAAATTGGCAAGAAACCTGCGCACAATGTAGAGCGTAAGGGTCATGCGGGCAGACCTGCGAGTTTCTCTGTCCGTCCGCGGGTAGTGGCGAGAACCAGAAGCGAAACGGCATATACCAGGGACCCGACGGCCGGAACATATGCGATCCAGAACATTGCCGGCGCGCCGGTAATGACCGATTTAACCATCAGGGACGCCGTAACGACAAAAAGCCCGAGAAAAGACGTGCCGGCGATCCTGACGGCGAAGCCCGAGCGCCGGTACTTGGCTGTCAGCAACAAGGCCGCGGCCAGAAGGGGCAGGGCGAGCCCGAGAAGGGGTTGGGCCAGTTTATTGTGGAGTTCCGCGACCAGCACGCCGACAGGATGCTTCACCCCCGAAGCAATCAGCGCCTGCGGATCAAGGAGCTCGCTTACACGGAATTCGATAGGTGCGCGATAGCGGTTGGAGGACCTTCTGAGCAGGTTGGTAAGATCAAACACAAAACTGTCAAACTCGACGAGGTTCAGGGTGTTTTCCACCGGATCATAGCGCTGCATGACCCCTTTCGACATCACCAGCCGAAGTTCGTTATCGTCTTTCAGCAGCAGGGCTTCCTGTGCTGAATAGGTTACCGGCGTGTCTGCGTCCCGCTGGTCATTCAGGAACAAGCCGCGGATTTCGCCCGCTTTGCTGGAATCGCGGATAAAGATGGTGATGCCTTTTTCCGGATGGATAAACCGCTTTTCGCGCAAGAGCGACGTTGCCGCGTCTTTCCGGATGGCATCGATCTTGTCTGCAAGGCGTGTGTTGGCGGTCGGGGTCAGGCCGATAACGATGATATACATCACTGTCGTCACAAACACCCCGTAGAAAAACACCGGCCGCGCGATGCGCATCGGTGACAGCCCCGCAGACATGATCACCACCATTTCGGATTCCCCGAACAGCTTGTTGACGGCATAAAGGCTGGCAATAAAGGCGGAGACGGGCAGGACCAGCGACAAAACGTTCGGCAGAATCAGGGCCGAGAACTCCAGAAAGATGAAGCCGGAGCGGCCGTTATCAATGATCAGCTCCACCAGCGGCAGGGTTTGGCCCAGCCACAGGATACCGGCGAGCGCCAGGGTGAAAAACCCGAACGGCGCAAGCAGTTGCAGGAAAATGTATCTGTCGAGCCGGGTCACGAGTCGGGAATCCTTTCACTGCGGAGTTTATCGCAAGGATGGTCGCCGCGTCACCCCGTGATAGGGGGGAATGGCAACTGGTCAAGCGGTTGTTATGGGGTTACCAAGGATAAAAGCGGGATTCTGCCGGTTTATCGAGGAGAAACAGATGACAAATCCGATCAACATTACTTTTGACGAAATTGCGCTCGACGATATTGCGGGGGTTACCGGAAAACTGGCGATTCTTGTCAGCCCCGATGGCAAGATCGACAGCATGGCGCGGCGCGTGAACCGCTTGTCGAAAGGCGCAGTGGCGCGGCTGGTAGACAGTGAACAGTTTGCAGGTCTCGATATCGGCGAGGGCGTGACCTTTGCGTTTCCCGCGGGGATGGCGGCCGAGGCGGTTCTGGCGGTGAAACTCCCCAAACGCCCGACGGTTGCCGAGGCGCGCAAGGCGGGTGCTGCCATGGCGAAGTTCAAGGGGAACGAGGCACTGACGGCGCTTCTGGCTTCCTGTCCGAAAGCGGCGGATATTTCCTATGGTCTGGCGTTGCGGGCTTACACATTTGACGAACACAAGACGGCGGATCGCAAGGAGCAGCTCGGTGCGACGGTCATCGTCACCGATCCCGAAGCGGTTGCGGCGGAGGCGGCGCCGATGGCGGCGCTGACCGAAGCGGTGTTCTTTACCCGTGATCTGGTGAACGAGCCGTCGAACGTGCTGACAACCGAGGATTTTGCCGCGCGTCTGGCCGCGATGCACGAACTGGGTCTCGACGTGGAAATTCTCGAAGAGGCGGAACTGGAAAAGCTAGGTATGCGGACCTTGCTTGCTGTGGGGCAGGGCTCCACGAGCCCCTCGAAGGTCGTGGTCATGCGCTGGAACGGCGGCGGTGACGAAGCCCCCTTTGCGCTGGTTGGCAAGGGTGTTGTCTTCGATACCGGCGGGATTTCGATCAAGCCTTCTGCGGGCATGGAAGACATGACCATGGATATGGGCGGCGCCGGTGTGGTTTCCGGCGTCATGCGCGCGCTGGCGTTGCGCAAGGCCAAGGCCAATGTGGTCGGGGTTGTCGGTCTGGTGGAAAACATGCCCGACGGCAATGCCATGCGCCCCGGCGACGTGATCCGCTCGATGAAGGGCGACACGATCGAGGTGAACAATACCGATGCCGAGGGGCGGCTCGTTCTGGCCGATATCCTCTGGTATACGCAGGAGCGCTTCAAACCGGTCGGCATGATCAATCTGGCAACGCTCACCGGCGCGATTATCATCGGGCTGGGGCACGAGAATGCCGGTGTGTTCTCCAACAATGACAAGCTGTGCAACGACTTCCTGAAAGCTGCGAAGGCCGAGGGCGAGGGCGCGTGGCGCATGCCGCTATCGCCGGCCTACGACAAGATGTTGAAGTCGCGTGTTGCGGATATGAAAAACTCCTGCGGCCGTCCGGCAGGATCCTCGACCGCGGGGCAGTTCCTGCAACGTTTCGTCAAGGAGGATATGCCGTGGATACACCTAGATATCGCCGGTGTGGCGCTGCTGAAAGAGGATAGCGCGCTGGCACCGAAAGGGGCGACCGGCTGGGGTGTGCGGGCGCTGGACCGCCTGATCCGCGACACTGTCGAGGGCTGATCGTGGCCGAAGTCCTGTTTTACCATCTGACCCGCACGCCGCTGGAGCGTACTTTGCCGGAGTTGCTGGAAAAGTCGCTGCAGCGTGGCTGGCGGGTGGTGGTGAAAGGGAGCGATGCCGCGCGGCTGGCGTTTCTGGACGGGGAGCTATGGAGCTATCGCGACGATTCCTTTTTGCCGCACGGAACGGAAAACGGGGAAATGCAGCCGGTTTTCCTGACCTGCGGCGACGAGGTGCCCAACAGCGCCGATATTGCGTTTCTGGTCGATGGTGCGGCCATGCCGCCAGAAAAGATGGCGGACTTCGCGCGGGTTTGTCTGCTGTTTGACGGAAACGACCCCGCGGCGGTCGAAACGGCGCGGGGCGAGTGGAAAGCTGTGACAGAAAGCGGCCTGCCGGCAAAATACTGGGCGCAGGATGGCGGGCGCTGGGTGCAGAAGGCCGCGAGCGGCTAGTGCGACAACAGCACCGGCACTTTTGATTTTTTCAGCACGGTGTTTGTTACGCCGCCAAACAGATCCTCGGCCAGTTTGGAATGTTCATAGGCGCCCATGACCAGAATGCCGGAACCGGTTTCATCGACCGCATCCAGAATGGCGGCGGCAATCCCGCCCTTTCCGCGCGGTTTCTGCATGGCTTTTACCGGAATGTCGTGGCGCAGAAGGTGGTCGGTGATAGGTTTCAGAACTTCCTCGAAATCGTCATCATGTCCGACGGTCAGCACCGTTACGGCCGATTTGGATTCCAGAATTTTCATGGCATCCGACATGGCGCGTGCCGCAGCGCGGCGGTTGTCCCATGCGAGCAGGGCGCGATCCGAGAGAACCTCGGTCTCGTAATCCTCCGGCACCACCAGAACGGGACGGCCGGAGTTGCGGGTGATGACGTCGGGGTGAATCTCCATGTGCTGATACTGGCTGTCGCTGTCGTTGGCGCCCATGACAACGATGTCATAGGTGCGGGCGACCTCCATCAGTTTCTCGTCGGCTTCCCCGAACACATCGAGGTAGTGCACCTTTTCGCTTTCGAGGTCGGTGGTTGCGGTTTCGAAAGCCTTGCGCACTCTGGCGCGATGCTCGCGGTCGGCTTCTTCCAGTTGCTCCATGGCGCTTTGCGGTAGGTGGCTGCCGTAGGAATACAGGACTGTCGGCAATCCGTGTGTCAGGATTCCGGTCAGGTGGGCATCATATTTCTGCGCCATCAGACGCCCTACATCCAGTGCGCGCTCGGCCCCTTTGGTTCCGTTGTAGGCCACCAGAATATTCTTGATCGACATGATATTCCCCTTGTTGCTGCATTGTCTGCAACCTAGGGGAAAATTCGGAAATCGGCCTTGATTCAGATCATGGGTTCAGCGCTGCAACCGCAACTCGTCCCCGACGATTTCAAAGCGCTGGAAGCGGCGCAGATAGGACATCCCGAGGAGCGAAATATCCATGCCGCTTTCGTTGACCGAAGCGCGCACGTCCTTGTCCATAAACCCTGCAAATTCGAGCGTGTTGAGGGTAACGCCAGCGGTGCGTACCTCGCCATTCGCGGTTTGGGCGCGGCCGATATAGCGCAGTGTGGCAGGGTCGAGCCCCGCCTTTTCCGCATCTTGCGGGGCCAGAACAATGTCGCTGGCACCGGTATCGACGACGAAGGTGGTTTTCTGTCCGTTCACCTTCAGATCGGCATAGAAATGCCCGTCGATGGCACGCGGAATGGCGATGGTGTCGCCGGAGATCACCACGCCCTCGCGCGGGAAAAGCTGTTGGCGGATGGTGTCGCGAAAACCGTAGGCTATCAGTGCGGCCATGAAAATGAGCAACCAGATCAGCGCGGCCTGCAACATGGAGCCAAGCCGCCCGCGATAGGCAACCAGAACATAGGATCCGGCGGCGATGCCGATCAGGGACAGATAGATGATGTTCGCCGCGTTTTCGTTCATCCTACAACCCGAACAGCCCGAAATCGCGTAGCCCGTCCAGCACGAACTGCACCGAAAGCGCGGCAAGGAACATGCCCATCAGGCGGGTGACCAGATTGATACCGGTGTGGCCCAGAACCCGTTCCATCACGCCTGCGGTCATGAAAAACAGGAACACGATGGCGAGGACGGTGAGCATGACAACGTAGATCACCACCTGTGCTGCCAGATCACCACTGTGCTGCCCCATGAGCAGGATCATCGAGGTCATGGCGCCGGGACCGGCAATCAGCGGCATGGCAAGCGGGAATACGGCGGGGTCGGCGCTGTGGTCCTCGTCGGCGGTTTTCTCGCGCCGCGGGGTGCGTTTCTCGAACAGCATCTCGATGGCGGTGAGGAACAGCAATATGCCGCCGGAAATCCGGAAGGCAGGCATGCCGATGCCGATTTTCGACAACAACAGCTCGCCGAAAATACCGAAGGCGGTCAGGATGCCGATGCCGGTCAGAATGGCCCGAAGTGCAATGCCGCGCCGTTGCGACTGGGATTTTCCGGTGGTCAGGGCCACGAACAGCGGCGTGAGGCCGATCGGATCGATGATCACGAAAAGCGTCACAAAGGCGGCTGTGGCAAGCTCCAGTTCCATATCAGCCAGCTTGCTCCAGTTTTTCCAGCGCGGTCAACCAGAGAGTTTCGGCGCGCTCCATCCCCTTGACGATTTCCTTGTGCTTCTTCTGCCACAGGGCGATTTCGTGCGGCTCGTTGCGGTCATAGAAATCGGGATGGGCCATCTTGGCCTCCAGCCGTGCGCGCATGTCCTCCAGCTTGGCCACGCGCTCCTCGCATTTGCGGACCTCGGCTTTCAGACCGTCGCGGGTGACTTTGGGAACGGGTTTGGCCTTCGGCTTTTTCACCGGCTTTACCGGTTTCTCGGCCTTCACCGTGCCACCGCGTTCGGACAGCAACATGCGACGATAGGCGTCCATGTCCTCGGTATAGGGTTTGACCGCGCCATCCTTGACCAGCCACAACCGGTCGGCCACCAGTTCGACCAGCGACTGGTCATGGCTGACGAGGATCACCGCACCGGTGTATTCGGT
>WFTU01000275.1 GCA_015485375.1 Paracoccaceae bacterium
GCCTATGCCTGCGAGGTGGAGGTCGATCCCGACACCGGCAAGGTGGAGATATGTTCCTTTGCCGCCGCCGATGACTTCGGCAACATCGTCAACCCGATGATCGTTGACGGTCAGGTGCATGGCGGTATCGGACAGGGCATCGGGCAGGCTTTGCTTGAAAACTGCGTCTATGACGACGACGGGCAGCTGTTGAGCGGCTCCTACATGGATTACGCCATGCCGCGGGCCAGCGATGTGCCGAGCTACACGGTGGACCATTCCTGCCAGACGCCCTGCACCCACAACCCGCTGGGTGTCAAAGGCTGTGGCGAGGCGGGGGCGATCGGATCGCCACCGGCGGTCATCAATGCCGTGGTCGACGCGCTGTCGGAATACGGGATCACCCATATTGACATGCCGGCCAGCCCCGCCCGGGTCTGGGCCGCCATTCAGGCCGCAAAGTAAGGAGAAGCGATATGTATAACTTCGAATTTGTAAAACCTTCGAGCGTGGCCGAAGCGGTGGAGGCCCTGTCCTCCGAGGACGCGCAGGCGCTGGGCGGGGGGCAAACGCTGATCCCGACCATGAAACAGCGGCTGGCATCCCCCGCGAAACTGGTCTCGCTGACCGGCATCGAGGAGATGAAGGAGATCAACTCCGACGGCAAGGTCCTGACTATTGGCGGCGGGGTGACCCACGCCAAAGTCGCTGACGGCGGCTACGGGGCCATTTCGGAACTGGCGGCCCATATCGGTGATCCGGCGGTGCGCAACCGCGGGACCATCGGCGGCAGTCTGGCCAACAACGACCCCTCGGCGGATTATCCGGCGGCGGTGCTGGCCTCCAATGCCACCGTTCACACCAACAAGCGGGCGATTGCGGCGGATGACTATTTCGACGGGATGTTCAGCACGGCGCTGGACGACGGCGAGATCATCACCTTTGTCGAATTTCCGGTGCCGGAAGCGGCGAATTACCAGAAATTCGAGCAACCGGCCTCGCGTTTCGCGCTTGTCGGCGTTTTCGTCGCCAAATACCCCGACGGGGTGCGCGTTGCCGTCACCGGCGCGTCCGAAGGCGGCGTGTTCCGCTGGACCGAAGCCGAGGAAGCACTTTCGGCGAACTTCAGCGCCGATGCGCTCGACGGTTTGTCGGTCAGTGCGGATGGCATGATCGACGATCTGCACGGCACGCCGGAGTATCGCGCCCATCTGGTCAAGGTGCTGACCGCACGGGCGGTTGCCGCCGCCTGAGCCGGCCCGAACAGAAAACCGGAAAGCCCCGCTGTCATGGCGGGGCTTTTTGTTTGCGGGGACTCACGAATGCGTGATTTTCAAACGCTATGGTGCTATACTTGCGGGATATTTTGAGTCTCTGTTCACGCTCCGGGAGTTTTTGCCATGACCCGTTCCCTGTTTGCCGTTCTGATTGCCTTCCTGATTGTCCCGCTGTTCGCCGCAGCGCAGGAGTCGCCCATCCCCGAGCGGCGCAGTATTGTCAGCGAGAACAGGGATTATTACGGCGGCGATATCCGCTCGATCTTCGACACCACGCTGGATCTGTGCGAACAGGCGGCGCTGTCCGACCGGAACATCAACGCCTACACCTTCAACGACAACAAAGGTGCTTGTTTTCTGAAGCGCGATATTGAATCCGAGGTGTTTTTCGAGGGGGCCGTATCCGCGAAGCTGGTCAACGTGCGGCCCGAGATTGTGCGCCGTGGTGCCATACAGGCCGGTCGTCTGGATTTTCTGCCCGAGGGGTTCCTGCCCGAGGCCACGCGGCAAGCGCGCCTGTTCGGTCGGGATTATCCGGTAAACGGGCGCACCGTTGACGAACTGGTGCGCGAGGTTTCGCTGGCTGAAAAACGCGGAGACGTGAACGGGGCCTACTGGGCACAGGCGGCGCTGCTGAACATTACCGACGATCCGCAAGACTGGTTGAAGCTCGGGCGACTGGCGGTGAAATACAAGACAGATAACAAGGATACGCTGCGCTGGATTGCCACCAATGCCGCAATCAACGCGTTTTTGCGAACCGACGATCCGGCGGTGGAATCCGCTGCACTGGTTCTGTTGGCGCAGATGCTGGAGGCGCGCGGCTACGGGCAGGTGGCCATTCCGACCTTACGGCTGGCGCAGGAAATCGCCCCCGACGATCGCATCGCGGCGGCGCTCGACCGCGTGGTCGGCCTGTTCGGGTTTCGCGTGCTGGAGGACCAGATCGACGCCGATGCGGCCGCTCCGCGTTACTGTGTCTATCTATCCGAGGAGTTGCAGCAGAACGGGCTGGATTATGCGCCCTATGTTCGGGTTGATGGCGCCGGATCGCTCCCGGTCGAGGTTGACGGAGCGCAGCTTTGTGTCGAGGGGCTGCAGCATGGCCAGCGCTACCGGATGACACTTCGGGCCGGTTTGCCGGCCGCCTCTGGCGAGAAGCTGGCGGCACCGGTCGAGCTGCAGTTCTACGTCCGCGATCGCTCGCCCTCGGTGCGGTTTGTCGGGCAGAACTATGTGTTGCCGAAAAGTGTAGACGCCGCGATTCCGCTGGTTGTGGTCAATACCGACCTTGTGGAACTGAAGATTTTCCGCGTCGGGGATCGTAACCTTTTGCGGGTAATTCAGGAGGGCCTGTTCGGAACGCAGCTGGAGGACTACTACGAACGCACCCTGCGGAACCAGCTTGGCGAGCAGGTTTGGGAGGGGGTCGGTGATGTGGCCTCGACCCTGAACGAGGATACCACCACCGTTTTGCCGGTGGGCGATGCGCTGACGCAAATGGAGCCGGGGGTTTACGCGATGACCGCCCGTGTTCCCGGCGAGGGCGAGGACTGGGACCCCGCGGCAACGCAATGGTTTATCGTTACCGATCTGGGAATCGAGACGTTGACGGGTAACGACGGGCTGCATGTGTTCCTGCGCGGCCTGTCGGACGCCGGGGCGCGGGCCGGTGTGACCGTCACGCTGATCGATGCCAAGAACGACGTTTTGGGGACGGCCGAAACCGACGCCGATGGCTATGTGCGTTTTGCACCCGGTCTGGTGCGGGGTCAGGGGAGCGCGGCTCCGGCGATGCTGACGGCGCAGCTTGGTGATGATTTTGCCTTTATCGATCTGGGGCGTCCGGCGCTGGACCTTTCGGATCGCGGCGTGACGGGGCGGGCTTCGCCGCCGCCGATCGATGTGTTCCTGACTACCGAGCGCGGGGCGTATCGCCCCGGCGAAACTGTCTATGCCACTATCCTGACGCGCGATGCGCAGGCCGCGGCGATTGCCGATATGCCGGTGACGGTCGTGGTGACGCGTCCCGACGGTGTGGAGCATACGCGCGTTGTGGTGCCGGATATGGGCGCGGGCGGGCGGATGTATGCGCTGCCGTTGTCGTCAAATGCCCAGCGTGGCGCGTGGCGGTTGAAGGTTTACGGCGACCCGGACTCTCCCGCGCTGGCAACGCAGGCATTTCTGGTAGAGGACTTTTTGCCCGAACGGATCGACTTTGACCTGACCTTGCCCGAAGGGCCGATTACGCTGGATAACGTGCCGGACCTGCGGATCGATGCATCCTATCTTTATGGCGCACCCGCTGCAGGGCTGGATATCGAGGTCGATACGGTGTTGCGGGCGGTTGCGGGCTTGCCGGACTACCCCGGATATCGCTTCGGCCTGCAAGACGAGTGGTTCGAGCCGTGGTATGACAGCCTTGGCGGGGCCTATACCACCGACGAAAACGGAGTCGCCGTGGTGCCGCTTCCGCTCGGACCTGCCGAGCCGACCACCCGTGTTCTGGAGGTGCAGACAACGGTGCGGTTGCTCGATACCGGTGGTCGTCCGGTTGAACGCAGCATCACCCGCCCGATCATGCCGGACACTCCGCGTATCGGGGTGAAACCCCTGTTCGACGGCGTGGTGGATGAAGGCGGCTCCGCGCGTTTCGAAGTGATCGCGGCGGATGCTTCCGGCCGGATTGCGATGCCGGAAATCGGCTGGACCCTGTCGAAGGTGGAGACACACTACCAGTGGTATGATCTGGACGGATACTGGGACTACGAGCCGGTCACCCGCCGTATTCGCGTCGCCAGCGGCGATGTTGCCGCCGGCACCGATATGACAGCATTGATCGAAGGATCCGTAGACTGGGGCCGTTACGAGCTGAAACTGTTCGACAAGGGCGGGTCCGGCGCGGTCAGCAGTGTGGCGTTCTATGCCGGCTGGTACGGCGCGGGCGCAGGCAGCGACACGCCCGACCTGCTGGAAGTCGGGCTGGACAAGGGCCGATACGCGGTTGGCGATGTGGCGGAGCTGCGCCTGAACGCGCGCTATGCGGGCAAGGTGCTGGTGCGGGTGGAAAGCGATCGCCTGATCTCCATGCAGGCGATTGATGTTGCCGCGGGAGAGAGCGTGGTTTCCCTGCCGGTGGGCGAAGACTGGGGTGCCGGGGCCTATGTGGTTGCCACACTGATCCGCCCGATGGATGTGGAAGCCAAACGCAACCCCGCGCGCGCCATCGGCCTGTCCTATGCGCCTGTTGATCCGGGGGACAGGGTGCTGTCCGCGCAGTTCACAACGCCGGACGAAATGGAGCCGCGCGGCGTGTTCACGGCGTCGTTGCAGGTTGACGGGATCAAGGCAGGGCAGACGGTCTATGCCACGATTGCCGCTGTCGATGTCGGCATTCTGAACCTGACCGGTTTTGCTGCGCCAACGGCGGCGGATTACTACTTTGGCCAGCGGCGTCTGGGGATGGAAATCCGCGATGTCTATGGCCAGTTGATCGACGGCCTGTCCGGTGCGCGCGGCGCACTGCGCTCGGGTGGCGACGCGGGCATGGCACGGCGCAACGCGCCGCCACCGACCGAGAAGCTCGTGGCCTTCTTTGCCGGTCCGTTGCAGGCGGATGAAAACGGCGTGATTTCCGCGGATTTCAACATGCCCGCCTTTAACGGCACCGTGCGCCTGATGGCCGTGGTCTGGAGTGGCGAGAGTGTCGGACAAGCCAACAAGGATGTGCTGGTGCGCGATCCGGTGGTGGTTACCGCAACGCCGCCAAGGTTCCTTGCCCCCGGTGACCGGACCTCGGTTCAGATCGAACTGGCACATGCGTTCGGTCCGTCCGGAAAAATGGAGTTGGAGGTTTCCGGCAGCGGCGCGCTAGTTCTGCCGGAGGGGCGCGTGCGGCGCACTGTTACGCTTGGCGACAAGGGCCGCGCCCGCATTTCGGTGCCGGTGCTGGCCAGCGACACAGGAAGCGGCAGCCTGACCGTGACCCTGACCACGCCGGATGGCAGACGTTTGAGCAAAACGCAGGTGGTGCCGGTGCGGATCAATGACCCCGAGGTCGCCCGCACGACGCGCCTGACCTTGCCGCCGGACGGGACGATAACGCTGGATGCCTCGGTTCTGGCCGATATGGTGGCGGGAACGGGTTCCGCAACGCTGGCTGTTGGCCCGATTGCACGGTTCGATGTGCCGGGTCTGTTGCAAGCGCTCGACCGTTATCCTTATGGCTGCACCGAACAGCTGACTTCGCGGGCCATGCCCTTGCTGTATTTCGCCGAGGTCTCGGACGCTATGGGCCTTTCTGTAAGCGACTCCGTGGACGAGCGGATCGCGACGGCCATAACCGGTATACTGGCCAACCAGAGTTCCCGCGGCAGCTTCGGCCTCTGGCGTCCTGACGAGGGGGATTTGTGGCTGGATGCCTATGCCAGCGATTTCCTAAGCCGCGCGCGTGCAGCGGGATACGATATGCCGGAGCAGGCCTTCCGTGCTGCACTCGACAATCTGCGCAATCAGGTGAACTACGCCCGCGACTTTGAAAATGCGGGCGAGGGCCTTGCCTATGCGCTGATGGTTCTGGCGCGCGAGAAATATGCCTCGGTCGGCGATCTGCGCTACTACGCCGACGAAAAGGCCACCGACTTCGCGACGCCGATGGCGATGGCCCAGATCGGGGCGGCGCTGGCATATTATGGCGACCAGCAGCGCGCCGACCGGATGTTTGCGCTGGCAGCTGCCTCGGTCAGGGACCCGCAGTCGGATGATGATGGATGGCGGGACGACTACGGTTCCTATCTGCGTGACACGGCGGCGGTTCTGGCGCTGGCGGCAGAGGCGGGTAGCGACGCTGTCAATGTCGATCGCCTTGCGCGGGCCGTGACACGCAACCAGTCCGGCTATCGCTCGACACAGGAACAGGTCTGGACGTTGCTGGCGGCCAAGGCTCTGATCACGCAGGACAACGGTGGCGCGGTGACAATCAACGGCACGCCTGCCGGCGGGCCGGTGGTTCGTGGAATTTCCGGGGATGATGATACCGCGACGGTGATCAGGAATACCGGAACACGGGATGTGGAGGCGGTGCTGACCACCCTCGGCGTGCCACGCTTTGCCGAACCTGCGGGCGGAAACGGCTATCGCATCACGCGGCGCTATTTCACGCTGGAAGGGGAGGAAATATCGCCTGATGCCATCCTGCAAAACGACCGTCTGGTTGTGGTGCTGCAGGTGACGCCGGAACGCCGGATCGACGCGCGGCTGATGGTTAACGATCCGTTGCCGGCCGGGTTGGAGATCGACAACCCCAACCTGCTGCGCGCCGGTGACGTTTCGGCGCTCGACTGGCTGAAGCTCGACAACGTGGCCGTCAATACCGAGTTCCGCGAGGATCGTTTCCTTGCAGCGGTCGACTGGGGCGGTCAGGGTTCCTTCACGCTTGGCTATATTGTACGGGCAGTGTTTGCGGGCACGTTCCGCCAGCCTGCGGCCTCGGTCGAGGATATGTACCGCCCGACTTACCGCGCGCACACCGATACCGGCACCGTGACCATCCTTCCGGCGCGATAGGATGAAACGGCGGCTGTTCAGGGCGGCCACGGCGGGTTTGATTTCGGGCGCCGTTACGCTGGGCGCCGCCGAGACGTGGGTGCGCACAACCGTTCTGCCGTCACTGGTGCCGGAGACCTCGGCCACCGTGCTGGACCGCGACGGCGATCTGCTGCGCGCCTATCCGGTTGCCGACGGGCGCTGGCGCTTGCCGGTGCGGCTGGAGGAGGTCGATCCGCGCTTTGTTGAGCAGTTGCTGGCCTTCGAGGACAAACGGTTCTACCAACATCGCGGGGTTGACCTGCGCTCGGTCCTGCGGGCGGTTGTGCAGGCGGTGGAGGCGCGGCGGATCGTTTCCGGCGGTTCCACCCTGACCATGCAGGTGGCGCGCCTGCTGGAGGGGGGCGGCACGGGGCGGCTGTCGGCCAAGCTGCGGCAAACACGGCTGGCGCTGGCGCTGGAGCGGCGGCTGGACAAGCGGCAAATTCTGGAGCTTTACCTGCTGTTGGCCCCTTATGGCGGCAATATCGAGGGGGTGCGGGCGGCCTCGCTGACCTATTTCGGCAAGGAACCGCGGCGCCTCACTCCGGCCGAGGCGGCGCTGCTGGTTGCCCTGCCGCAATCGCCGGAACGCCGCCGTCCGGATCGTTACGCGGCCGAGGCGCGGGCGGCGCGGGACCGGGTGCTGGCGCGCATGGTCTCGGCAGGGGTGCTGCCGGCGGACGAGGCCGAGGCCGCGCAGAGCGAGCCGGTGCCGGATGCGCGCATCGCCTTTCCGGTTCTGGCCCCGCATCTGGCGGATTTCCTGCGGGGGCAGGCCCCTTTGCAGGGTGTGATCGAAACGACACTGGACAGGGATTTGCAGGCCTCGCTGGAGGCATTGTTGCGAGACGCCGTGGCGGCGGGGCCGGAGGCGTTGAGCGGGGCGATCCTCGTTGCGGATTACACAAACGGCGAGGTGCTGGCGCGGGTCGGCTCGGCGGATTTCTTTGACGAGCAGCGGCGCGGGTTCGTCGATATGACCCGCGCGGTGCGCTCGCCCGGATCCACCCTGAAACCGCTGATCTACGGGCTGGCGTTCGAGGGTGGTATCGCCCACCCCGAAACCCTGCTGGAGGATCGGCCGACCTCGTTTAACGGCTACACGCCGCAGAATTTCGACAAGCGGTTTCGCGGCACGCTGACGGCGCGGGCGGCCTTGCAGATGTCGCTGAATATTCCTGCCGTGGCGCTGCTGGATGCGGTTGGTCCGGCGAAGCTGCTGGCACGGTTGCGTCGCGCCGGGGCGGTGCCGGTTTTGCCACGCGGGCGGATGCCGGGGCTGGCGATCGGGCTGGGCGGCGTTGGCCTGACGCTGGAGGATCTGGTGCGCCTGTTCGGGGCTATTGCGCGCGGTGGCGAGCCGATGGACCTGCACGCGACGGGGGCGGGGGTGGATACCTCGGTCCGTCAGCGGGTGCTGTCGGAAAACGCGGCGTGGCAGGTGGGGGATATCCTGTTGGGCACGCCGCCGCCGCTTTATGGTCCGGTGGGGCAGATCGCCTATAAAACCGGCACCTCCTATGGCTATCGCGACGCATGGGCCATCGGGTTTGACGGGCGGCATGTGATCGGCGTCTGGCTGGGGCGCGCCGATGCCACGCCCTTGCCCGGAGCGCTGGGCGTGGACGTTGCAGCACCGGTGCTGTTCGAGGCCTTCAGCCGCCTGAAAACGAAGCCCAAGCCGCTGCCCCCTGCGCCGGAATCCGTGCTGACGGTCGGCACGCAGGACCTGCCGCTACCGCTGCAACATTTCCGCAATGGTGATCCGCTGGCCAACCCCGACCGTCCCGAGATCGCCTATCCGCCCGACGGCGCGCGGATCGAGACGGGCGGCGGTGCGCTGGTCATCAAGCTCAGACAGGGGCGACCGCCGTTCACGGTTCTGGTGGACGGCGCCCCGCTCGATCTGGTGCCGTGGGAGCGCGAGGTGACGTGGCAGCCGGAGGGGCCGGGGTATGTCGTGATCTCGGTGATCGACGCGCTCGGGGCGACGGATCAGGCGCGGGTGTGGGTGGAGTGAGGGGGGTTAGTGTCCGGTTAATCTTTCGCTGATAGGCATCTGGTGATGGTGAAAAGCGAAAGAATCCGGATTGGCGATACAGTATCATCCGAAACGCGGGACTATTGTTGCGGCGAATTTTGATCAGGGTTTCCGAAAACCCGAAATGGTCAAGCGGCGGCTTTGTGTTGTTCTGTCCCCGCCGATCCGCAACCGTGCGGGGCTTTGCACGGTTGTGCCGTTAAGCACTACGGCGCCGGGTCCGGTGATGGCGTATCACTATGAACTGGATATTCCGTTTCAACTGCCGAAATATTGGGGGAACAAGGCCCGATGGGTCAAGGCAGATATGGTTTGCGCGCTGGGCTTTCATCGTCTCGACCTACTTTTGCTGGGAAAGGACAGGCACGGGCGACGGCAATACCAGATGCAGACACTTTCGCGGGCTCATTTAGACAATATTAGCAAATGCGTGTTAACCAGTATTGGCTTAGCCTCTTTGACAAAACATCTGTGAATGGCTATGTAAGGCGCGTGGTGGCTCTGCTTCGGCATCCGCATTAAGACCCTGCCAAGGGCCACTGGTCGCGAAACGGTGCAAGTTTCTGGCCAGTGCTGTGAGGCCCCGCTGTCGCGGGGTCTTTGCATTTCGGCCTACCCGTCCACCCTGATCGTCGTGTTCTTCGGATCGTAGGGGGAATCCTCCACCACTTCGGCGTTCCACAGTTTTTCGAACATTTTCACTTGCACCTTTTGCCCCAGATTGGCGATTTCCGGTGGCAGGTAGCCCATGCCGATGCTTTTTCCGAAGGCGACCGAATACCCGCCCGAGGTCAGGCGGCCGACTTTTTCGCCGTTCACGAACAGCGCCTCGCGGCCCCAGGGGTCGGCGTCTTCGGGGCCGTCGATCAGCAGGGTGACGCATTTGGCGCGGATGCCGGTGGCTTCCATCGCGGCCTTGCCGTGGAAGTCCTTGGACAGATCGACGAAGCGGGGCAGGTCGGCCTCTAGCGGGGTGGCGTCGCGGCCGAGTTCGGTGCCGAAGGCGCGGTAGGATTTTTCCTGTCGCAGCCAGTTTTGCGCCCGCGCGCCGACCAGTTTCATGTCAAATTCCGCGCCGGCCTCTTCCAGCAGGTCGAAAAGGTAGTTCTGCATCTCTACGGGGTGGTGCAACTCCCAGCCCAGTTCGCCGGTGTAGGCGACGCGGATGGCGTGGACGGGGCACATGCCCAGCTCGATCTTCTGCGCCGAGAGCCACGGGAAACGCTTGTTGGACAGGGCGGTTTCGGGGTCGGGGTCCTTGACCAGTTTTTTCAGCACGTCGCGCGAGCGTGGCCCCGCGATGGCGAAAACGCCGTATTGGGTGGTGACGTTCTGGATTTCGATATAGCCGAATTCGGGGGCCTTATCCTCCGCCGCCTTGCGCAGGTAATCGCTGTCGTATTCGGTCCATGCGCCGGCGGAGACAAGGTAGTATTCATCCAGACCCTCGCGCACGATGGTGTATTCGGTGCGGGTGGTGCCGACGCCGGTCAGGGCGTAGGTCAGGTTGATGCGGCCTACGCGCGGCAACCTGTTGGTGGTGAACCAGTCCAGAAACGCCGTCGCCCCCGGCCCTTTGACGCGGTGCTTGGTAAAGGCGCTTGCGTCGATCAGGCCGACGTTTTCGCGAATGGCTTTGGCCTCCTCCACTGCATATTGCCACCAGCCGCCACGGCGGAAGGAGCGGGAATCGTGGTCGTTGAAGCCGAGGGGCGCGAAGTAGTTCGGGCGTTCCATGCCGTTCACCTGCCCGAATTGCGCGCCGCGGGCCTTCAGGCGGTCATAACACGGCGCGGTGCGCAGCGGCCGGCAGGCCTCGCGCTCCTCGTCGGGGTGGTGCAGCACATAGACGTGTTCGTAGCATTCCTCGTTCTTGCGGGCGGCGTATTCCGTGGTCATCCAGTCGCCGTAGCGTTTCGGGTCAAGCGAGGCCATGTCGATCTCGGCCTCGCCTTCCACCATCATTTGCGCAAGGTAATAGCCGGTGCCGCCGGCGGCGGTGATGCCAAAGCTGAACCCCTCGGCCAGCCACATGTTGCGCAGGCCGGGTGCCGGACCGACCAGCGGGTTGCCGTCGGGGGTATAGCAGATCGGGCCGTTGAAATCATCCTTCAGCCCGATGTGTTCGGTCGAGGGCATGCGGTGGATCATCGCCATATACTGTTCCTCGATCCGTTCCAGATCGAGCGGGAACAGATCGGCGCGGAAGCTGTCCGGCACGCCGAATTCGAACCGCGCGGGGGCGCCTTTTTCGTAAACGCCGAGGATCCAGCCGCCGCGTTCCTCGCGCACATAGGATTGGGCGTCGGCGTCGCGGATGACGGGGTGTTCGGGGTTGTTTTTGCGCCATTCCACCAGCGCGGGGTCGCTGTCGGTGACGATAAACTGGTGTTCTACGGGGATGGCGGGCATCTTGATGCTCAGCTGTTTTGCCGTGCGCTGCGCGTGGTTGCCGGTGCAGGTGACGACATGTTCGGCGCGGATCTCGAAGGTTTCCTCGGAGGGCACCAGATTGCCTCCCTTTTCTACCATCACCCGCCCGCGCACGATCCATTCGGAGCCGATCCACTCGTAACTGTCCACCTGCCGTTTGCGGAGGATTTCGACGCCGCGTTGCCGTGCGCCCTTGGCCATCGCCATCGTCACATCGGCGGGGTTTATGTAGCCGTCGGTGGGGTGGTAAAGCGCGCCTTGCAGGTCTTCGGTGCGGATCAGGGGCCAGCGTTGTCTGATTTCGTCCGGTGTCAGGAATTCATGCGGGATTCCGACGGAATCGGAGGTGGTGGCATAAAGCATGTATTCATCCATGCGGTCGCGCGTTTGTGCCATGCGCAGGTTGCCAACCACCGAGAACCCCGCGTTCAGGCCGGTCTCGGCCTCCAGCGTTTTGTAGAATTTGACGGAATAGTCGTGGATGTGGCTGGTGGCGTAGCCCATGTTGAACAGCGGCAGCAACCCCGCCGCGTGCCATGTGGAGCCCGAGGTCAGCTCGTCCCGTTCCAGCAGCACGACGTCCTTCCAGCCCGCCTTGGCAAGGTGGTAGGAAATCGAGGCTCCGACGACTCCGCCGCCGACGACCAGAGCTTTGACATGGGTGGGTGTGGACATGGGGCGCTCCATCGAAACAGGAATATGCCCCAGTTTGTAGCGGATTATACCCGAGGGGAAGCAATTTGTCCGACTAAACACGAACCATTTGCGACCCGAAAATGGAAACCGGCCCCGCCGAAGGACGGGACCGGAAGAATTGTCAGCCTTGAGGGCCGAAGTCGTCCGTTGTTACCACACCGTCGCCGTTACGGTCGATGAGGGCAATCCAGTCGGCGGATTTGCTGACGAACTCCTCGAGCGTGACAGATCCGTCGCCGTCAACATCGTTGAAAGCCAGCGTAAAGCCGCGGGCGGCTTTGCGTTCGCCACCCATGCCGCCGTTTTCCTCGCCAGCATGTGCATTGGCACGGGCGTCGTCAAAGAACGCATACTCGGCCGCGTCAAGCGTGCCGTTGCTGTCTTCGTCGAAGGTCGCGAAAATATTTTCGCGGCGCGATGCTGCCTCTTCGACCGTGACGATGCCGTCGCCGTCGAGGTCCCATTCGGTGATGAATTTGGCGCCGGGCACCTGGCCGTCGGCGGTTTGGGCCAGGGCTGTGGTGGACATAACGGCAATTACGGCAGTCGAGATAAGGAAGGTTTTCATGGATTTCTCCGGTTGTTGGTTAAGGTGACACCGGAAATAGGGATGAATAGTTATTTATCAATAACCGTGCGACAATTTCTACAATATTTATTGGTAAATTTATTCATGCGCAAAATTACAGGCCTTCACACTCGCGGAATTGCAGGGTATTCTGCAGTGCAACATAGCGGAAAGCAGGGGAGTTTCCCGTGCAGGTATTTGAAACGAAAAGTGCATTGCGCGCATATCTGGCCGCGCGGCGCGCGGGCAAGGTCGTGTTGGTCCCGACGATGGGATATCTGCATGCGGGCCATATGGCGCTGGTTGAAGCTGCGCGGAATCGGGGCGATATCGTGGTTGCCAGCCTGTTCGTCAATCCGACCCAGTTTGGCGAGGCAACGGACCTCGAGGCCTATCCCCGTGATGAAGCGCGGGATCTGGAGATGTTCCGGCAAGGTGGAGTGAACGCGGTTTTCATGCCTTCGGTGGGCGAAATGTATGCGGAGAACTCCGAAACCGTTGTCGAGGCGACGGAGCTTTCGCAAGTGTTGACGGGTGCAGTTCGGCCTGGGCATTTTCGCGGTGTTACCACTGTTGTTGCCAAGCTGTTCAACATCGTGCAGCCGGATATGGCGTTTTTCGGTGAAAAGGATTACCAGCAGTTGCAGGTGATCCGACGGATGGTAACGGACCTCGATTTTCCGGTGGATATCGTCGGCGTGCCGACCGTGCGCGAGGCCGACGGATTGGCCATGTCCTCGCGCAATGTGCGCCTGACACCCGAGGATCGCGCCGCGGCGGTCGTGTTGTCACAAGCCCTGTTCGGGGCGGCCGAGCGCTGCCTGCCGGGGGTGACAGGCGAGGAATTGCAAGCCTTCATCACGCAAACCATCGGGGCCGAACCCCGCGCTGAAATCAAGGCGGTGGATTTGTGCGATGCGGAAACCCTGACGCCGGTGCGCGGCGAAATTACCCGACCGGTCGTGGCCTTGCTGGCCGTGGCCTTTGGTGATGTATTGTTAATCGACCAGCATGTGCTGAACCCTGACGCAGGAGCCTGAAAAATGAGTGTGCAGAAAACCGTTCGCCGGATTACCGTGCCGCAAATCCGCAACCGCAAGGGTGGCGAGCCTATCGTCTCGCTGACCTCCTATCACGCGCATACGGCGGCGATTGTTGACCGGTATGCGGATTTCATTCTGGTGGGCGACTCGCTGGGCATGGTGATGCACGGGATGGATTCGACCATCGGGGTGCCGCTCGATTTGATGATCATGCACGGGCGCGCGGTGGTGCGCGGCACCGAACGGGCGCTGATCGTGGTGGACCTGCCGTTCGGCACTTACGAGGAAAGCCCGCAGGTGGCCTTTCGCAATGCGGCGCAGGTGATGAAGGAAACCGGGTGCGGCGCGGTCAAGCTGGAAGGCGGGGCGCGCATGGCCGAAACTATCCGTTTTCTGGTCGAGCGCGGCATTCCGGTGATGGCGCATATCGGCCTGACACCGCAATCAAGCCACGTCATGGGCGGCTTCAAAACGCAGGGCCGCGACGAGGAAACATGGCCCGCACACGAAGCCGACGCCAAAGCCGTGGCCGAGGCCGGCGCCTTTGCCGTGGTGCTGGAGGGCATGGTCGAGCCGCTGGCGGCCAAAATCAGCAAGCAGATTGATATTCCGACCATCGGTATCGGGGCCTCGGCTGACTGCGACGGGCAGATTCTGGTGCTCGAGGATATGCTGGGCCTGAACCCGACCCCGCCGAAGTTCGTCAAGGTTTACGGCGATCTGGGCGACGGGATCGAGCGCGCGGTCCGGACCTATGCCGAGGAAGTAAAAGCGCGCAGCTTCCCGGACGAGAAAAACACCTACTAAGGAACCCGCATGAACCCTTTGTTGCAGGCGTGGGACACGCCGTTTGAACTGCCGCCTTTCGACCGGATCGCGGACGCGGATTTCGCACCGGCTTTCGAGGCGGCTTTTGCCGAAGCGCGCGCCAATCTGGATGCGATTGCCGCCGATCCTGCCGCGCCGGATTTTGCCAATACGATCGAGGCGATGGAGCGGGCCGAGGGGGTGCTGGAAAAGGTGGCGGGCGTGTTCTTCAACCTTGCGAGTGCCGACAGCAATGATGCGCGCGAAGCGTTGCAACGGGATCTGGCACCGAAATTCGCGACGTTCTCGGCCGAGACTTTGATGAATGCCGATCTGTTTGCGCGGATGGATACATTGTTTGGCGAACGGGACTCGCTGGATTTGACGGCGGAAC
>WFTU01000276.1 GCA_015485375.1 Paracoccaceae bacterium
ACGGGCTGTATGCCTTCGTTTGGGGCAAGGTCTGCGACTGGTATGTGGAATTCGCCAAACCCCTGTTGCAGTCCGACGATGCCGCGATTGTAGCCGAAACCCGCGCCACCATGGCATGGGCCATCGACCAGTGCCTGATCCTGCTGCACCCGATCATGCCGTTTGTGACCGAGCAGTTGTGGGGCGATATTGCCGAGCGACCGAAAATGCTGATCCATACCGACTGGCCGGAATATTCCACCGCCGATCTGGTGGATGCGGATGCGGATCGCGAGATGAACTGGGTGATCGGCCTGATCGAAAGCATCCGCAGCTTGCGCGCCGAAATGCGTGTGCCGGCGGGGGCGAAAATCCCGATGGTGCAGCTGCAACTGGACGAAGCCGGGCAGGGGGCGCTGGAACGCAACGCCGTTCTGATCCATCGCCTCGCGCGGATTTCCGAGGTTTCCGGGGCCGCCGAGGCCCCGAAAGGCGCGGTCACCATTGCGGTCGAGGGCGGCACCTTCTGCCTGCCGCTGGCCGATATCCTCGATCTCGATGCGGAGAAAGCGCGCCTCGACAAGGCTATCGCCAAACTCGGCAAGGAGATCGGCGGTCTGAAAGGCAAGCTCTCGAACGAGAAGTTCACCTCCAAGGCGCCGGCCGAGGTTGTGGCGGAAAACCGCGAGCGTCTGGCCGCTGCGGGCGAGGAGCTGGAAAAACTGCAGGCCGCCATGGCGCGTCTGGCCGAATTGGGGTGACGCGCCCGAAAATTCGTGATTATCAGAAGGGGCGCCCGCGAGCGCCCCTTTTTCATGGAGCCAGCGATGAAGCCCCTCGCCAACCGTTTCGATTTTGTCCTGATGCTGGGCGGCCTGTCGGCGCTGACCGCGCTCACCATCGACATCACAGCCCCCGCCACCGGCGTGATTGCGCGGGATCTGGCCGTGGCCGAGAACCTTGGCGCGCTGATTGTGGGCGTGTATTTTCTGGCCTATGCGGTCGGGCAGCTTTTCTGGGGGCTGCTGTCGGACGCCTACGGGCGGCGCAAGGTGCTGCTGGCCAGCCTCGCCGGTTTTGCACTTGCCTCCATCGGTGCGTCGCTGGCCAGCGATTTCTGGGTTCTCATTGGTTTTCGCGCCCTGCAGGGCCTGATGGCCGGCGCCCCCGTCATCGCCCGCGCCATCGTGCGCGACATCGGCAGTGGCGAGGTCGCGGCGAAGCTCCTCGCTGTCCTGATGGCGGTCACGGCCATCGCCCCGCTGGTCGCACCGATCCTCGGCTCCGGCCTGCTGGTGCTGTTTTCATGGCAGGCGATCTTTGTTTTTCTGGCCGCCATGGGGCTGGCGCTATTCTGGCTGACCTTTCGCATCGGCGAGGAAACCGCCAGAAAAACCCGCCCCGAGCGCCTGAGTTTCCGCTTTGTTTTCCATGCCATAGGCTATCTTTTCCGCCAGCGCGACTTTCTGGTCGGCATGGGTATTTCCAGCCTGACCTTTGGCGGCTATGCCTCCATCCTGTCGCTGGGCGCGGTGGTGGTGGAAACCGAATACGGCCTGTCGCCCGCCGCCTTCAGCACCATTTTCGCCATCGGCGCGCTGTTCATTCTGGGCGGCACCGTCACCGTGCGGATGCTGGTCGGCCCGTGGGGATTGCGCCGCATCGGCGTGCTGGCGATCAGCGTTCTGGCCCTCGCGGCAACGCTGCAGGGTGTGCTGTTTTTCCTCACGCCAACGCTCACCATTTTCTGGGCTGCCGTGTGCCTTTACATGCTCGCCTTCGGCCTGATCCTGCCCTCGGCACAGGCCGTTGCCATGGAGCCGGCGGGCGAGATGCCGGGCTTCGCCTCCTCGGTTCTCGGCTCCATGCTGATGGTTGCGGGCGGCATCGGCGCCAGCTTTGCCGCCATGCTTTATGACGGTTCGCACAGTGCGATCAGCGGCACGATGGCCACCTTCGGCGCGCTGGCCGTCGCTTGCCTTATCGCCGCGCGGCTTTATGATCGTATCGGTTCAAAATAGAAGGTTTCCGCCATGAAAGCCCCGCGTTTCACTCCGCTTGTTGCCAGCCTGCCCTCGATGGTGCCCTTCGTCGGCCCTGAAACGCAGGAGCGCGCGACGGGCCGCAAATTCACCGCCCGTCTGGGTGCGAACGAGAACGTCTTCGGCCCTTCGCCCAAGGCCATCGCCGCGATGCAGGCCGCGCTGCCCGACATCTGGATGTATGGCGACCCCGAGAATTACGACCTGAAACAGGCGCTCGCCGCGCATTACGGGGTAAAGCCGGAAAACATCGTTGTCGGGGCCGGAATTGACGGTTTGCTCGGCTCGCTCTGCCGGATGCTGGTGCAGGACGGTGTTTCGGTTGTCACCTCGCACGGGGCCTACCCGACCTTCAATTTCCATGTTGCAGGCTATGGCGGCACGCTGCACACGGTTCCTTATGTGAACGATGCCGAGGACCCGCAGTCGCTGCTCGACAAGACGCGCGAGGTCGATGCCGCGCTGGTCTACATCGCCAACCCCGACAACCCGATGGG
>WFTU01000277.1 GCA_015485375.1 Paracoccaceae bacterium
AATGGGACGTGCCGACCACCTCGCAAAAACATATCCGCGCCATTGTCGACGCGATGAAGGACGATCCGGAAAACAAACTGATCCTCGCAACCGACCCCGACCGCGAGGGCGAGGCGATCAGCTGGCATCTCGAAGAGGTCCTGCGCAAACGCCGCGCGATCAAGAAATCCACACAGGTCGAGCGGGTGGTTTTCAACGCCATCACCAAATCCGCGATTCTGGAGGCTATGAAAAACCCGCGTCAGGTCGACCAGCCGCTGGTGGACGCCTATCTGGCGCGCCGTGCGCTCGACTATCTGGTGGGGTTCAACCTCTCGCCGGTTCTGTGGCGCAAACTGCCCGGTGCCAAATCCGCTGGTCGCGTGCAATCGGTCGTCCTGCGCCTGATCGTTGAGCGCGAGATGGAGATCGAGGCCTTCAAGGCCCGTGAATACTGGACCGTGGCCGCCAACCTCGCCACGCCGCGCGGCAAGGAATTCGAGGCACGTCTGACGGTGCTGGGCGGCAAGAAGCTCGACAAGTTCGACATCGAAACCGCCGAGGCCGCCGAACTGGCCGTCGCCGCCGTGCAGTCGCGCGACCTGAAGGTCACCAGCGTCGAGGCGAAACCGGCCAACCGCAACCCCTCCGCGCCCTTCATGACATCCTCCCTGCAACAGGAAGCCAGCCGCAAGTTCGGCTTCGGCGCGCGGCAGACCATGTCCACGGCGCAGCGCCTCTACGAGGCAGGCTACATTACCTATATGCGTACCGACGGTATCGACATGGCACCCGAGGCCGTGATGGCGGCGCGCGACGTCATCAAGGCGCGCTATGGCGACAATTATGTGCCCAAAAGCCCGCGCATGTACAAAAACAAGGCCAAGAACGCACAGGAAGCGCATGAATGTATCCGCCCGACGGATATGTCGCGCGACCCGTCGAAACTGGCCAAGCTCGAGCCGGACCAGCGCAAGCTTTACGACCTGATCTGGAAACGCTCCATCGCCTGCCAGATGGCCGCTGCACGGCTGGAACGCACCACGGTGGAGATCGCCTCGGACGATGGCGAGGTCGGCCTTCGCGCCACCGGACAGGTGGTGCAGTTCGACGGTTTCATGAAGGTCTATACCGAAGGGCGCGACGACGCGCCCAAGGATGACGACGAAAAGAACCTGCCGCAGATCATGGAAGGCGAGCCGATGGACAAGCGCTCCGTCACGCCGGAGCAGCATTTCACCCAGCCGCCGCCGCGCTATTCCGAGGCCTCGATCGTCAAGCGGATGGAGGAACTCGGCATCGGGCGCCCGTCCACCTATGCCTCCATCGTGACGACAATTCAGGACCGCGGCTATGTCATCAAGGACAAGGGCCGTCTGGTGCCGGAGGACAAGGGCCGTCTGGTGACGATCTTCCTCGAAAGCTATTTCCGGCAGTATGTGGGCTACAATTTCACAGCTGCGCTCGAAGACGACCTCGACAAGGTCAGCGCGGGGGACGAGGACTACAAGGCGCTGCTCAAACGCTTCTGGAAGGATTTCCACGCCGCGATTGACGAAACCGCCGAGCTGCGCATCACCGACGTGCTGGAAAAAATCAACGAGGTTCTGGCCCCGCACCTGTTCCCGCCGACCGAGGACGGCTCCGACCCGCGCATCTGCAAGGCCTGCGGCAACGGCAAGCTGTCCATGCGCACCTCGCGGGCCGGTGGCGCGTTTATCGGCTGCTCCAACTATCCCGAATGCCGCTACACCCGCCCGATCACCGGCGAGGTCGAGGGCGGCGATATCGCCGGACCGGACGGCAAGCTGCTCGGCCACAATGACGACGGCGAGCCGATCACCCTGCGCACCGGCCGCTATGGCCCCTATGTGCAGCTTGGCGAGGCTACCGAGGAAAACCCGAAACCCAAGCGCTCCTCCATCCCCAAGGGCATGGAGCTGGACGCGGTGGACCTGCAAAAGGCGCTGGACCTGCTGTCCCTGCCGCGTCTGGTCGGTGAACACCCCGAAGGCGGGCGGGTCGAGGCCAGCATCGGCCGTTTCGGCCCCTATGTCGTCCACACCAAACCGCCGGCCGAGGGCGAGACCAAACAGACGAAGATCTATGCCAACCTGAAAGACCCCGAGGACGTGCTGACCATCGGCATGAACCGCGCGGTCGAACTGATCGCCCAGAAAGCGGCGCGCGGAGGCCGTGGCGCCGCTGCCAAGCCCCTGCGCGAGTTGGGCGAGCATCCCGATGGCGGCGCGCTCAACGTCATGGACGGGCGTTATGGTCCCTATGTGAAATGGGAAAAGATCAACGCCACCCTGCCCAAAGGCACGGAACCGGCCGACATCACGCTGGAAGACGCGATCGAACTGGTGAACGCCAAGGCCGCCACCAAGGGCAAACGCAAGAAACCGGCAGCCAAGAAAAAGCCTGCCGCGAAAAAGAAGGCGCCTGCCAAGAAAAAGGCCCCGGCCAAAAAGAAACCGGCCGCTAAGAAATAGTCAGGCGGCGTGAACCTCGCGTTCCAGCCGGCTGACCAGAACGAACTGCGTGGCGGCGGCCAGTCCTGAGAGGACAAATATCAGCCCGAGGCCGGTGACACTTGCCACAACCCCCGCCAGCAGCGGCAGCAGGAAGGCAGGCGCGGTGATGGCGTTGAAGTAGCCGCTGTAGGCCGGCCGCTGGTCGTCGGGCGAAATCTCCATCAGAAATCCGATCACGGCAATGGTCAGCCCGTTCGCCAGCGCGCCGAGCAGGAAAAATACCGCGCCGTATGCCAGCAACGCCGCTGTGCCGCTCACCGACACCAGCCCCAGCGCCAGAATGGCCAGCGGCGGCAGTATCCGCCCGAAGGCAATCGCACGCAGCAAATCCCCCTTGCCGCGCTTGTCGCCCCACCAGCCCCAAAGCGCATTTGACGCCAGCGCTCCGGCGGTCTGCGCCCCGAGCAGCAGCGCCACCCGCCCGAGGTCAAACCCGCTGTTGCCCGCCTGCACCACATAGAACGGCATCGCCATCAGCACGGCCCCGCCGCACCACTGCGCGAAAACGAACAGCCGGAAACGCCGGTTGGTTTTGAAAACGCCGATCCCTTCCTTGAGATAGGCAACGAACCCCGGCTTGGCGGGGGGCCTATTGGTGTTTTCCGGCTCTCCCATCGCGGTGAATACGCCGGAGGAAAGGAACATCAGCACCGAGGCCATGGCGATGATCGCCGCATAGGACAGCGGGAAAGGCATGCTGCCGACAAACCGGTCGGCAATCGCGGCAATGCCGAGCGCCAGCACCCCGCCGCCGAAAAACCGCGTGGCCAGAAGGCGCGAGCGCAACCCCGACGGCACCGAGCGCGCCACGATGTCGTTGTAGGGCACCGCGACGATACCGCTGATGAAAGCATAGCCGACCCAGATAGCCATGACCGCGAAGGTCAGCCAGCCGCGCGGCCAGTCGCCGCCGAAAAACAGCACCAGCGCCATCAGCGCCATGAAACCGGCCCGCCCGAAGGCACCGATGACATAGTATTTCATGCTCGATCCGCCGCTCTGGGCCAGAAACCCGACGAAAAGCTGCGGAAACAGCCAGCCGAAGCGCAAAATCGCCGTGACCGCCCCGACCAGAACCGAGGACCCCGAAAGCTGGTAGACCAGTGCCGACATGATGGTGGCGGAATCGACCGCCGCCGATCCGGCCTGAAAGGAAATGCCCGCGATGGCAACGCTCTTGAACCGTTTGGTATCACTCATGTTCCGGACCAGTCCTTTGGCTCAACATAGAGCCCGAACCAGATCGACCACAGCCCGAGCAGCACAAACACCGCCCCCAGCACCCAGCGCATGTTGCGCAGGCGTAGCGCCAGCCGCTCCAGCACACCGGACAGACGCGGGACGGTGGCAAACACCACCAGCGGGACCGACAGGAACAGCCCGAACAGGGACATCATGATAAAACCGCTGAGGATCGTGCCGGTCGTCGCCGCCAGCCCCAGCAGCCCGAACAGGATCGGCGCGGCGCAGGCAGGAATGTTCAGCCCGAAGGCCAGCCCCAGCACCAGCGGGTTCTGCGCCGCCTTCCAGGCCTCGGGCGCCAGCGATATCCGCTTTTTCACCAGCCCCGCCCGTCCGGCAATAAATGCCAGCCCGACCAGCAGGTAGATCGTCCCGAACACCAGCCACATCCCCGTCTGCACCGAGATCAGCAAGGCCCCGAGCGAGGCAATCACCGCCCCGAACAGCCCCATCACCAGCGTGCGGGCGGTCAGGAACACCAGAACCGCCTCGATCTTGCCACGGCGCGAGCGCCCCTCCTGCGTGTTCAGAAACACCAGATGCCCGCCGATGGTGCAAGGCTCGATAAAACCGAGCAGGCCGAGGCCGACGGGCAGGATGATCAGGGTATAGAGCGACATTGACATGCGTCCGGTTTACATTCCAGTGAGGGGCAACTTCGGAAAACCGTAACACAAGCGCAACTCATTTTATCGTGTAGGGATGAAATAAATACCGCCCGGCATGATCACGGCTCCTCTCGTTCTTGTCACGCGTCCGGTGCGCTTTGTGTTGCCTCTCATGTTTGTTGCGACTATTGGCCGAGGGTAACGCGCCTGCTGCCGCATAAGTCAAAACCACATGACGCCCTGTGCATGTCGTGCTACAGGGCGTCATGAAACATTTTCCGAGCAAAGAACAAATCCTCGAATGGGTGCGGGACAATCCGCGCACCACGTCCAAGCGCGACATCGCCAAGGCCTTCAATATCAAGGGGCAGGACCGGATCGAGTTGAAACGCATCCTGCGCGAGCTACGCGACGAGGGGCACCTTTCCAAGAACCGCAATACCTATCGCGAGGCGAACACCCTCCAGAATGTCGAGCTGCTGCAGGTCACGGCGATTGACAGCGACGGAGACGTGTTTGCGGAACCGGCGAACTGGAAAGGCGAGATCCATGCGCCCACCGTGCTGCTGGTGCCCAAATCGGGGGATCCGGCGCTGGGGATCGGGGACCGCGGGTTGTTCCGCGTTTCCGCGGTGGATGACGAGCATGTCCCCTACGAGGGGCGGCTGATCCGCAAGATCGGGACGGGGGCGCTGAAGGTTCTCGGGATTTTCCGGCAGGCGGAGTTCGGCGGGCGGATCGTGCCGGTGGACAAGAAGGCCTCCAAGGAATGGCGGGTCGATCCCGGGGACCGGAACGGCGCGCGCGATGGCGAGCTGGTCGAGGGCACGCAGATCGGCAAGGCGCGGGCGGGTCTGCCCAAGGCGAAGGTAACGGCGCGCCTCGGCGATCCGATGGCGCCGAAATCGGTCAGCCTGATTGCCATCCACGAACACGGGATCCCCGATGCGTTTCCGGAAAAGGTCGAGGCGGAGGCTTTGGAAGCCAAGCCGGTGACACTCGGCAAACGCACGGATTTGCGGCATCTGCCGCTGTTCACCATCGACCCCTCGGATGCGCGCGACCATGACGACGCGATTTGTGCGTTGCCGGACACGGATCCGAAGAACGAGGGCGGGCATGTGGTCTGGGTCGCCATTGCCGATGTGGCGCATTATGTGCGCTCCGGCTCGGCGCTGGATAAAGAGGCGCGCAAACGGGGCAATTCCAGCTACTTCCCCGACCGTGTGGTGCCGATGCTGCCCGATGCGCTGTCGGGTGATCTCTGTTCGCTGCACGAGGGCGAGGACCGGGCCTGTATCGCGGTGGAGATGAAGATCAACGCGGCGGGGCGCAAGCTGTCGCACCGTTTCGTGCGCGGGTTGATGCGCTCGCCGGCTTCGCTCTCCTATGAGCAGGCGCAGGCGGCGGCGGATGGCAAGCCGGACGTGCAGACGAAACCGCTGCTGGAGGACGGGATCAAGCCGCTCTGGGCCGCGTTCCGCGCAGTTCGCAAGGAAACGAAACGCCGCCAGCCGCTGCATCTGGACCTTCCGGAACGCCGGATTATCCTGTCGGACGAGGGCAAGGTGGTCTCGGTGGCCTTTCGTGACCGGTTCGACGCGCACAAGCTGGTCGAGGAGTTCATGGTGCTGGCCAATGTCTGCGCCGCCGAAACACTGGAGGCCAAACGCACGCCGCTGCTCTATCGGGTTCACGAGGAGCCGAACCCCGAGAAGCTGGAAACCCTGCGCGAGGTGGTCGAGAGTGTCGGGCTGAGCCTGCCGAAAGGGCAGGTTCTGAAAACCGCGCAGTTGAACAAGCTGCTGGACGCGGTGGCCGGAACGGAGAATTCCGAGATCGTCTCGATTGCCGTGCTGCGCTCCATGACGCAGGCCTATTATTCGGCGCAGAATTTCGGGCATTTCGGGCTGCACCTGAAACGCTACGCGCATTTCACCTCGCCCATCCGGCGCTACGCCGATCTGGTGGTGCATCGTGCGCTGATCAAGGCGCATGGCTGGGGCAGCGACGGGCAGACGCCGGAGGAGGTCGGGGAACTCGACGCCACCGCCGAGCATATTTCCCAGACCGAGCGGCGCTCGATGCTGGCGGAGCGCGACACCACGGACCGTTATCTGGCGGCCTATCTGTCCGATCGCGTCGGCAGCGAATTCGAGGGCACCGTGTCGGGCATTGCCCGTTTCGGGTTGTTCGTGAAACTGGACGAGACCGGCGCCGACGGGATCATCCCGATCTCGCATCTGGGGCGCGAGTATTTCCTGTTCGACGCCGATTCCAGCACCCTGACCGGCGAGAAATCCCGTCGCGTCATCGGGCTGGGCATGAAGGCAAAGGTCCGGCTGGCCGAGGCCGCGCCGATCACCGGCGGGCTGATGTTCGAATTGCTGGAACTGGACGGCAAGGCCATGCCGAAATCCGGCGGTTCCGCCGGCCGGCGTCGCGGGCCGCCGCGCAAGGTGAACCGCGCGAAAAACCGCCGGCGCAAGGCGGATAAAAAGGCAAAACGCAAAAGCTGATGTATGCTGGCGGCATGAGAATTCTTGCCATTCTGATATGCCTGTTTGCGACGCCGGTTCTGGCGCAGATGGAACGCCCGTTGCAACGGGCGGTGACGCTGGATGACTGGCAGGACGGGTTTCGCACGAAAGCACTGGCGGCGGGGATTCCGGCCGAGGTGTTCGATGCCGCTTTTGCCCTTGTGCGCTACAACGCCAACACGCGGGCGCAAGATGCCAACCAGT
>WFTU01000278.1 GCA_015485375.1 Paracoccaceae bacterium
GCCCGATTGCGGGCATCAGTTCGGACTGCAAGAAATGTCCCGTTGTCGCCAGAGCGTCGCAAATATCCTTTGTGTCCGCCTCGGGGCTGTCCAGTCGCAGAAAACGGGGCAGGGGGAGCAGGCGGTCGGCCCATTCTCCGGCGGCGGCGCGACTGACCGCGCGTCCCGATTTGGGCGAGACATAGGCCAGATCCTGCATCACGCCCGTCACGGCACATTCTGACAAATCCATGCCATATCCCATGTCCGTCAGCAGCGCGTTTTCCCAAAGCGCATAGCGGGCCGGCCAGTCAGCGCTCTCGCCGAGAGCGTCGAGCAAATCAATGGTGCGCGCGTAAAGCAACGGATGCGGTTCACGTTCCGGCAGGGCGGTTGAAAGGGCGGAAATCGCCCCCATTGCTGCCAGCGTGCCGCGATCCGACATTACTGAAACCGCGCGCGATTTGACCGGATCAACCGTGAAGGCGCCCAGATGTTCCTCCAGCCGCGCCTTCCATGTCACCGAAAGCTGCGCGCCCGGTTGCAGGATCGGGGCCATCTTGCGCGAGGCCCCGCCCCGCACCAGTCCGGCATGGCGGCCATGTTCGGCCGTGAAAACTTCAATGATAGCGGAGCCTTCGCCGTGTTTGCGCACCGACAGCAAGGCTCCTTCGTCGCGCCATTCCATGCCAGCACCCTAGCGGGGCAACTGGTCGGGGGTAAAGAGGGCGCGGCCGTCGCGGTCCTCCACCTCGATAATCCAGAGGTCGGGGTCGTATTTCATCTGCTGGCGCAGGGCTTCCTCGACTTCGGCATCCGGACCGTGGGCCAGCGGCACCCATTCCTCGTTTCCGTCGAGATCATGCGTGCGGGTATAGGCCTGCGCCTCGCCGTCGAGCGTGTCGAGTTTCAGGATAATCGCGCCGGCGGTTGGATCACCCTTGGCGCGGATATAGACCGGAATATTCAGCGAATCCATGCGCATACGGAAAGCGCCGATCCAGAAATCCGATGTGACGCGCGGCGTCATGCGCCGTCTTTGAAGTCCAGACCCATTTCGGAGTATCTCTCCGGCTCCTCGAGCCATTTCGGGCGGACTTTTACCTGTAAAAACAGATGCACTTCACGGCCGAGGAACTCTTTCAGCTCCTGCCGCGCGGCCATGGAAACGGCCTTGATGGTTTCGCCTTTCGGGCCAAGTGCGATGCCCTTGTGCCCGTCGCGCATGACATAGACGATCTGGTCAATACGCACGGAACCGTCCTTGCGATCCTGCCAGTTCTCGGTTTCCACCGTCAGCTGGTAGGGCAGTTCCTGGTGCAGGCGCAGGGTCAGCTTCTCGCGCGTGATCTCGGCGGCCAGCATCCGCATCGGTGCGTCCGCTATCTGGTCCTCGGGGTAAAGCCACGGCCCGACCGGCAGTTTGCCGGCTAGCCAGCTTTTGAGGTCATCGACACCGAAACCCTTTTCGGCGGAGATCATGAATGTCTCGGCAAAAGGAAAGCGTTCGTTCATTTTGGCCGACAGGGCCAGCAGCACATCGCTTTTCACCTTGTCGATCTTGTTGATCGCCAGCGCGATCGGGCGATTGTCCGTGCGCTCCGCCAGCGAGTCGAGAATGGCCTCGACCCCTTTGGTGATGCCGCGATGGGCTTCGATCAGCAGCACGACCATGTCGGCATCCGCCGCGCCGCTCCATGCGGCCGTGACCATGGCACGGTCGAGGCGCCGGCGGGGACGAAACAGGCCGGGGGTGTCGACGAAAATAATTTGTGTGTCCCCCTCGATGGCGATGCCGCGAATGCGGGCGCGCGTGGTCTGCACCTTATGCGTGACGATGGAGACCTTGGCCCCCACCATCCGGTTCAGCAAGGTGGATTTTCCGGCATTCGGCTCGCCAATCAGCGCGACAAATCCGCATCGTGTATCAGCCATTTCCGGCCTCCAGTTTTTCGAGCAGCGCCAGCGCGGCCGCCTGTTGTGCAGCCCGTTTGCTGCTGGCTTTGGCGCGGGATTTGGCACCGTTCTTCAATTGTGCCTCGATTACGAAGACCGGCGCGTGATCCGGGCCGGAACGTTCGATTTCTGCATATTTTGGCGGGGGCATGCCGCGTGCTTGTGCCCATTCCTGCAACTCGGATTTCGGGTCAGCTGCGGTTTCCTCGGCTTTTTCGACCCGTTTTCCCCATAATTTCAGCACCAGATCGCGGGTGGTTTCAAAATTGGTATCAAGGTAAACGGCCGCAATAACCGCCTCCATCGCGTCGCCGAGCAGGGCCGTCTTGCGCCGCCCGCCGGACATCATTTCCGAGCGCCCGAGCATCAGCGCATCGCCCAGCCCGATCTCGTTGGCGACCTCGGCGCAGGTCTCCTTGCGCACCAGTGTATTCAGCCGCGGGGCCAGCTTTCCTTCGGTCGCTTCGGGGTCGTCGGCCAGCAATGCCTCGGCAATCACCATGCCCAGAACGCGGTCGCCCAGAAACTCCAGCCGCTGGTTGTCCGGTCGCGTGGCCGAGGATAGCGAGGAATGGGTCAGCGCCTGGTGCAGAAGCTCCGGTCGGGCAAAATCATGCCCTAGCCGGTTCATAAAGTCGCGTGTCGTGGCGGATAGTTTCAATCGATTGCCTTCAGATACCGGTCCGAGCGCCATTTCCAGAACATCAGCAGCGATTTTCCTGCCGAAGAGAACACAATCCGGTCGGCGCGGCCGATGATATTTTCTGCCGGCACGAAACCCACACCGCCCACGCGTTGCGAGAAGCGGCTGTCCAGCGAGTTGTCGCGGTTGTCACCCATGAAGAAATACTGCCCCTCGGGGACGATGAATTCCTCGGTGTTGTCCGCACGTTCGTCGCGAATGTTCAGAACCTCGTGCGTCACGCCATTGGGCAGGGTTTCGAGCGCGCGGTCTTTCACACATTCTCCACCGAGTGCAGGCGTAAGGTTTTTGCAGCGTGGGAACCCCTGCGCAGGGCCCTGACGTTCAAAGGTTTCGATAAACGGATCAATGGGCTCCTGTTTGGCCTCGACCCCGTTGATATAAAGGATGCCGTTTTTGACCTGAACCCGGTCACCGGGCCGCCCGATCAGGCGTTTGATGTAGTCCTGCCCCGACACCGGATGTTTGAACACGACCACATCGCCCACTTCCGGCTCGCTGCCCAGCAAGCGTGTATCGCTGCCCTTGGCAAAACCGCAGAAATCGACGCCGAACATCGAGGGGCAGGAGGCATAGGAATACCCATAGGCGAATTTGTTAACAAACAGGAAATCCCCGATCAGAAGCGTCGATTTCATCGAGCCCGACGGAATCCAGAACGGCTGGAACAGCAGTGTGCGGATCAGTCCGGCCAGAATGAGAGCATAGACGATGGTTTTAAGCGTTTCCATGAAACCGCCTTCGTTTTTCGCTTTAGCCGCCATATTCGTGAATTCCTTATATACAAACAGGCCCGCCTTGTCGCGCGCGGGCGCGGTGGTGTCAAGTTCGGGTAGCGGGAATCGGCACAGCCTCGATCACCACGAAGGCCTGTGCCCAGGGGTGGTCGTCGGTCAGGGTAACGTGGATGACGGCCTCGTGCCCCTCCGGTGTCATTGCGGCCAGTCGTTTGGCCGCCCCGCCGGTTACCGTCATGGTCGGCTGGCCGGTGCGCAGGTTGATCACGCCCATTTCCTTCCAGGCTATCCCCATGCGCAAACCGGTGCCGAGCGCCTTGGAGCAGGCTTCTTTCGCCGCCCAGCGTTTGGCATAGGTCTCGACCGTCAGTTCGCGGTGATCGGCCGTAGCCCGCTCGATATTGGTAAACACGCGTTTCAGGAAACGCGCGCCGAAACGCTCGATCGTGCCCTCGATCCGTTCGATATTGGCGAGGTCGGAACCAATGCCGAGGATCACGCGACCCCCTCTCCGAACGTTTCGTTGCGGGCTTCGTCCATCAATGAGCGCATCCGGCGTATGGCGCTGTCCAGCCCGCTGAAAATAGCCTCGCCGATGATGAAATGGCCGATGTTCAGTTCCATCACTTCGGGGAAGGCTGCAACCGGTTTCACGGTGTCATAGGTCAGCCCGTGGCCCGCATGCACCTCCAGCCCCAGCGAATGGGCATAGGCCGACATCTCGCGCAATCGTTCCAGTTCGGCGTCCCGCTCGGCGAATTTCCCTTCGGCGTGGTAGTCACAATAGGCCCCCGTGTGCAGTTCGATCACCTCGGCTCCGATCCGTGCGGCCGCCTCGATTTGCGGCTGGTCGGCGGCGATGAATATCGACACACGGCAACCGGCCTCGCGCAGCGGCGCGATGAAATGGGCCAGTGAATTTTCCTCGCGCGCGACTTCCAGCCCGCCCTCGGTCGTGCGCTCCTCGCGTTTTTCCGGAACCAGACAAACCGCGTGCGGACGATGGCGCAGGGCAATCGCCTGCATTTCCGGCGTGGCGGCCATCTCGAAATTCAGCGGGATCGACAGATTGGCCATCAGCGCGTCGATATCCGGATCGGTAATGTGGCGGCGATCCTCGCGCAGATGTGCGGTGATGCCGTCCGCCCCTGCAACCTCGGCCATTTTCGCGGCGCGCAGCGGGTCGGGGTATGCCCCGCCGCGCGCATTGCGCACCGTGGCCACATGGTCGATGTTCACACCCAGACGCAGACGGCCAAGCGGTTTGTTCAGAGGGTTTGCCATAGTTCGACTCGCAATCTATTCCGGTTTTTCCGAAGGATAGTCCGCTTGCGCCCCGCTGTCAGCCTCGGATTGCCGCGCTTGCAAACGGCGCTGTCTCCGCTCTGCCATTTGTTCGCGCCGTTTCATCTGATAGATGCCAATCAACGGCTTGGAGACAAAGTACATCAGCGTCGCGAAAATCGCGCCAAGAATAATCCCGCCAATCAGATACGGCAGGAAAATATCGTAGAAAAATATGCTTAGTCCATCGGAGTTGGCTTCGCCAAAGCCGAACCAGCTTTTGATCAGGCTCCAGATGCCGCCCATGGCATGCTCGAACAGCAGCATTACGGAATCGCCGCTGCGTTCCTTGGCGGTATTGCCCAGAATAACCGTGCCGAGTTTCAGCGAGCCGGCAGCCACAAACGGATAGGTCACCGGATTGCCGAACCATGTCGTAATCAGCGCCGCCAGAACATTTCCGCGCAACAGATAGGCCAGAAACATCGCCAGCAGGATATGCAGCCCGAACAGGGGGGAAAACACCATGAACACGCCCATCGCCGCGCCGATTGCAATCTTGTGTGGCGTGTCGGGAATGCGGCGAACCCGATGCCCCATGTATTCAAGGCCGCGGCTCCATCCCTTGCGCGGTAGCAACGCCTCGCGGAGGCGCACTTTCCACGATGGTTTATTCCGCCGCTTGAAGATCATTCCGGTTCATTCCTGCTGACGGTTCTACTTCGGGGCAATTGCGGATCGGGACCGCGAAATGCTGGCGATGTCGCTGTCTGCCTCGAGCGCCGTCTGTATGCGATGCAAATGGGTGATGTCGCGAACCTGCAAATCCATCTTTACCCGGTAAAAGTCGGGTTTGCGGTCCGTGAACGTCATATCGGATATATTGGCGTTGTGCTCTCCGATCAAGGTGCATATGCGCCCCAGAACACCGGCATCATTGGCCATGATGATTTCCACAGTAGTCAGGTGGCTGGCGCGCGACATGCCTTCGGTCCAGCGCAGGTCGATCCAGCGTTCGGGCTGGTTTTCATACTCCGCCAGTGAATCACAGTCGATGGCATGCACCATTACACCCTGTCCACGTACCGAAATGCCGACAATACGCTCACCGGGCAGCGGCTGGCAGCAGGGCGCGATAATGTGGCTTTGCCCCGGCTCGAGGCCGATCACATGTGCTTCGGGGGTCTCGTCGACACCGCCATTGTCCGAAACCAGTTCCGGATAGAGCGCCATGACCAGATCGTTTCCGGTGATCTCTGTCGTGCCCAGCCGCGCCAGCAATTCCTCGCGAGAGGGCAGGGACAGGCTTTTGGCCGCGGTATCAAGGGCCTTGTCCGTGGCTTTCTTGCCGATTTTCTCCAGCGCGACCCGCGCGATTTCGCGACCCAGCCGGACATTCCCCGCGCGATGCTCCTCGCGCAAGGACCGCCGGATTGCGGATTTGGCGCGGCCGGTGACAACCATTTCTTCCCAGCTTGGCTGCGGGCGCTGCCCTTCGGCGCGGATGATCTCTACCGACTGCCCGTTGCGCAGGCGGGTCCAGAGCGGCACGCGCTTGCCGTCCACTTTCGCGCCGACACAGCTGTCGCCGATACGGGTATGGATGGCATAGGCAAAATCCATCGGCGTTGCCCCGCGCGGCAGATTGACGACCTCGCCTCGCGGGGTGAAGCAGAATACCTGATCCTGAAACATCTCCAGCTTGACGTGTTCCAGAAAATCCGAGGGGTTTTCCGCCGCCTCGAAACGCTCGGTCAGATCGTGCAGCCAGTGGAACGGGTCCACGGCAAAGGGATTTTCCGCCGGCGCCCCGTCACGATAGGACCAATGCGCCGCCACACCGGATTCCGCCACCACATGCATCGGGCCGGTGCGGATCTGGATTTCCACCCGCTTGGCATCGCGCCCCGAAACGGTGGTGTGGATCGAACGGTAGCCGTTGCTTTTCGGCTGGCTGATATAATCCTTGAAGCGCCCCGGAATCGCCTTCCAGCGCTGATGCACCGCCCCGAGCGCCACATAGGCATCGCGCTCGTTCTGTGTGATGATGCGGAACCCGTAAATATCCGATAGCCGGTGAAAGCCCTGCTGCTTTTCCTCCATCTTGCGCCAGATCGAATAGGGGCGTTTCTCGCGCCCCGTCACTCTGGCCTCGACCCCGCATTTAGCCAGCGCCTGTTTGATGTCCTCGATAATCACCGGCACCAGATCGCCGGTTTCCGCCCGCAAGGTCAGGAAGCGCCGCATGATGGAGTTGCGCGCCTCGGGGTTCAGAACAGCAAAGCACAGGTCCTCCAGTTCGTCACGGATGTATTGCATACCCATTCGTCCGGCGAGCGGGGCATAGATTTCCATCGTTTCGTGCGCCTTGCGCTTCTGCTTCTCGATCGGCAGCGACTTGATGGTGCGCATGTTGTGCAAACGGTCGGCCAGCTTGACCAGCAGCACCCGCACGTCCTTGGACATGGCCAGCAACAGTTTGCGGAAATTCTCGGCCTGCTTGGTCTCTACCGAGGACAGCTCGAGATTGGTCAGCTTGGTGACACCATCAACCAGCTGCGCGATTTCCTCGCCGAACTTGTCGGCCACAATCCTGTAGCTGACACCGGTATCCTCGATGGTATCGTGCAAAAGCGCCGTGATGATGGTGGCATCGTCCAGCCGCACTTCGGTCAGCAGCATGGCGACCTCGACCGGATGCGAGAAATAGGGCTCGCCGGAGGTGCGGAACTGCCCCTCGTGCGCTTCCTTGCCAAAGGCATAGGCCTCGCGGATCAGGTCACTGTTACTGTGCGGGTTATAGGTGCGAACGCGCTCTACGAGGTCTTCGACGTCAATCATATACAAGGCTCCAAAGGGGCGGGCAACGCCCCCGCTCTACAGGAGCTTACTTGTCTTCCTGTGCTTCCATCAAGGCGCGAAGCAGGTTTTCCTCGGACATATCCTCGTCCGCGGTGTCGGTTTCCTCGGTGCCCATGAGCAGCGAGACCTGATCTTCCTCGGCTTCGTCCACCTCGATCTGGTGCTGGTAGCTCTCGATCGCGGCTTCACGCAGCTGGTCGGCGGTCAGGGTTTCCTCGGCAATTTCGCGCAGGGCCACAACCGGGTTCTTGTCGTTGTCGCGATCAACGGTCAGTTCCGCGCCGGCGGCCAGTTCGCGCGCACGGTGGGCGGCAAGGATAACCAGCTCGAAGCGGTTCGGGACTTTGTCGATACAGTCTTCAACGGTAACACGGGCCATAGGGCATGCTCCTGCGCAAGGGGACGATGGAAGGGCGCACTCATACGCCGCCTGCAGGGAAAATGCAAGAGGGGTCAGTCGGCTATAAC
>WFTU01000279.1 GCA_015485375.1 Paracoccaceae bacterium
GCGCCGTGCCGCGCGCCCAGGTGGAAGCCGCCGAGGCCTACGGCATGAGCCGCCGGCAGGCCTTCTGGCGCATCACCGTGCCGCAGATGTGGGTCTATGCCCTGCCGGGGCTGTCGAACCTGTGGATGATCCTGATCAAGGCCACGCCGCTGCTGTTCCTGCTCGGGGTCGAGGATATCGTTTACTGGGCCAAGGAGCTGGGCGGGGCCAAGACCACGCGCTTTGCCTATCCGCATCCCGACTGGCGGGTGTATTATTTCGGCTTCCTGCTGATTTTCTATCTGCTGATGACATGGGGCAGCGAGAAAATCTTCACCCGCATTTCCCGCAAACTCTCGCACGGACAGGCGACGCTTGGCGGGGCGGCCGACGCGCAGGTGACCGCATGAGCATGACCTGTATCGAGACGATCCAGTCCTACGGCCTGCGCTCGCTGGGCATCGGTGAACGGTTGTTGCCCAAAACCGATATTACGCTTTGCGACCAGTTCGTGCTGATCGGCTCCGGCCTGATCTGGAACATCTATTTCGCCGTTTTCGCGCTGGCGGTCGGCTTCTGGATCGCCACCCTTGTCGCACTTGGCAAAGCCAGCCCGAACCCGTTGCTGAGCACCCCCGCCAAGGCCTTCATCTTCGTGTTTCGCGGCTCGCCCTTGTTCATCCAGTTCTTCCTGTTCTACGAGATTTTCGTGCTGATCCCCAAGGTCGGCATCGACATCAATCTGGGCTTCACCACTATCACCGCCGAGACCCGCTGGCTGACCAAAGCATGGCTGGGCGCCAGCATCGTGCTGATCCTCAACACCTCCGCCTATACCGGCGAGATTTTCTACGGTGCCCTGCGTTCGGTCCCCAAAGGCGACATGGAAGCCGCGGACGCCTTCGGCATGTCCGGTTTCCGCAAGTTCCGCCGGATCATCTGGCCCTCGATGTTGCGTCTTGCCTGGCCGAGCTACACCAACGAGGCGATCTTCATGTTCCATGCCACCGCGCTGGTGTTCTTTTCGGGTTTTCCCGCGTGGCGCCAGAGCGGCGATGCGCTCTACTACGCCAGCTATTTCGCCGACAAGACGTTCAACCCCTTCGTTTCCTACCCGATCATCGCCATGTATTTCGTGCTGTGCACGTTGGCCATCATCACCCTGTTCGGCTGGGCCAACCGCAAGCTGAACCGGCATATTCCGGTGGCCGAGAAGGCAAAGTTCCGTTTCAAGCCGCAGTTTATCCGGTAACATAACCACCCGTTCCATCGAGCCGACAAACCTGGCATGTCAAAACCACTAAACCGGTTTAGTGGTGTGGTAGACTCAAGATAACCCGTTAATACAAAACAGTTTTTCAAGGTTAACGTATCGTTAAAACGGCACTTCCGAAGAAAACACAACCTCCGCCCCGCCATTCGGATGCCGGAACGCCAGCTCCGCCGCATGCAGTAACATCCGCCCCGCCGCCGTGAAGGCCGCACCTTCCGCATAAAACCGGTCGCCAAGGATCGGATGCCCCAGCGCCAGCATATGCACCCGCAACTGGTGTGTCCGGCCGGTCAGCTGAAACAGCCGCACCCGCGTGGTTTTCCCGTCTCGCCCGATCACTTCCCAGCGGGTTTGCGAGGGCTTGCCGGTATCAAAACACACTTTCTGCTTCGGCTTGTTCGGCCAGTCCACGATCAGCGGCAGGTCTACCACGCCGCTGTCGCCCGCCACATTGCCCCAGACCCGCGCCACGTAAACCTTGCGCGTCATGCGCTTCTCGAACTGCATCCCAAGATGCCGCTGCGCCGCCTTGTTGCGGGCAAACACCATCACGCCCGAGGTCGCCATATCCAGACGATGCACCAGCAGGGTATCGGGATAAAGCACGCGCAAACGGCTCTCCAGACAGTCCCGATGCTCCAGCGCCTTGCCGGGCACCGATAGCAGGTCGGCAGGCTTGTTGACGATCAGAATGTCACCGTCCGCATGGATCACCTCGACCGGATCATCGGTCGGGGCATAGACAAAACCGTTTTTCACGCGGTCCCGTCGATCTGCAGGGCCAGCGCATGGACCCGCTCGGCCAACTCGTCCTTCAACACCGCGTAAACCGCCCGCTGGCGCGCCACGCGGTTCATCCCGTTCATGGCCGCCGAAGTCATCACCACCTTGAAATGCGTCTCGCCACCGTCACGATAGCCGCCATGGCCACGGTGCTGCTCGCTCTCGTCGATCACTTCCAGATGCACCGGATCGAAGGCCTCGGAAA